>NZ_JAKCFI010000013.1 GCF_021412625.1 Myxococcus stipitatus
CGGGCCGGACGAACGGCTTCTACCGAGGCCACCGCCTCGGCCCAGGACTTGACTCCGCTCTCACTTCGGACGACTCCTCGGGTGCTCCGCGAATCTCTCGACACAGTCTTCTCGCGGGGCCTTGGTGGGCAGGGGTGTCGCCACACCCCTCCCACCGCCTACGCATCGCCGGCGTACTCCCTCTGCGCGTAGCAGCACCACGCTGCGCCCCGCCCTCTCCGCAGCGCGCCAGCGGACCTCAACGACCGGAACTCGCAAGAATCCGGCTCGCTGAGGGGCAGTGTGCCCATTCGCAACCGCTCCCCATCATTCAGTCGGTTCGAGAACGGGCCGCGCTCCCTCAACCACCGTGCGCGGCAACACTTGGTCGTGCCCGACCAGACCGAAAATACGCTCCTGCCGTTCAAGGGGGTGTTGGAGGAGTATCCGCACTTTGAGCAGTTCATTCCCAGTCTCCATCTGGATCGCGACTACGAGGCGCGGGAGTCCCGAAATGGAAACACATTTTCGGGGAATGGCTATCGCGCCCTGAACTTTGTCGTAGACATCCCAATCCGAATGGATGCGTATCTGCCTCCTCCTGAGAGTGATACACGCCCCAGGAAGGGGCGTGTGGTCATTTCACTCGTGGAGTTTCAGATTGTCGATGAGGAGACTGCCCGACAGAACGAACTAGGGGAGAACTCTCACGAAGCCTACAAACGGCGGCAGAAAAAGCGTGTGCTTAAGCGTCTGAGCCAAGGTCTTGTCGTGCCCAAGAAGCCAGGGTGAACGACAGGAAGCCGTAGGAGGCGATTCTATGGATACTCATAGAGAATCTCAAGCGTAGCGAGCTTCGGGTCGGTCTCGACATCCGAAATTAATATGTCGCTTATGTTGTCTCCGTCTGTTTGGCTTGAAAAGCGGAGCCTGTATTGGGTTCGGTGATTGCGTTCGTTGCGAAGGAGCCAATCTGACTGGAACCAGGAAGTTATGTCGACCGTACCAGGTCTACCAATGGTATTGGGTGGAACGATGATGGCTGAATTCAGTGACAGGGCATGATAATCCGCGATGAGTGCTGGATTGTCCCCAAAATGGCTTGCTTCGAGTTCATTGCCAATGTTGACGTGCTCAAGCATGAGGTGACCCAAGTTTTCATGCGGATTTCCTTGCTGAGCGCTTGTCCACCAACGAAGAGTTGCTTGTCGGATGAGGGTTAGATCTTCTGGGAGTCCACTGACGAGAAAGCCGAGGAAGAGTCGTTTGCTTTCGTTCTCGGCCGTATCGCCCAGGGTGGCCAGATTGTAGATGAAATTCGGTCGATAGTAGCTCGGTGCTCCGACAGAGCCACTGGTTGCTGGGTCGAAATCGAACGTGGCTACGCCTTCACGGACAATCCTGAATCCTTGTTGCTTGGTCTGCTCAAGCATGTTGCCCACGGCATCCCGTGCATGTGTAGAAACCTGCCAGACGACTTGAGAGCCATACGGAGGAGCGGCTGCCAACCTCACGGTCAGTACTGTTGCCGCCGGATTCCAAGTCATCGTGGAATTGTTGAGCCCTGCCGGAGAGATAACGGCGAAGGCCGCTTCGGTCTCTGGCTTGCTCATGGGCTCGGAAAAGACAACTTCGATCAGCGTGTCTCGATTGACGCCAATCTTCGAGTCGGCGGGCGTGGTTGCAAGAATGGTCGGGGGTTGCATATCTGGTGCGGGGCCGCCGGTTGTGAAGAAGAAAGATTTTGGATTTTCCAGAGCGTTTGCGGCCCTGTCTTCGCCTTCTATCGTCAATGTGTAGCGAGTGTTCTCTTTTAGTAGATTGGTGAATGTTAGTGTTGCCTCGCTGTCCTGAGTGTCCCATGTGAGATTGATACCCTTCACTGGAGGTTGGATACTCATGGAGACAGTAGGGCGGTTCATTGGTTCGGAGAAGGCGACTCGTATTTTCGTGTCTAGCTTGACTTGGGTTGATTCGTTGAGCGGGAAAGTCGTCAACACGGTGGGCCGTGTTGTGTCGGCAGTGCCTGCGTCAATAGAACCTCCATCATTGCCAAGATCGCCAGCATCTGGTTGAGGTATGCCAGAGTCTCGATCTCCTGCGTCAGGCAAGTTCGCTGTTCCTGCATCGGGAGGCTCCTGCGCGGGAGGATCGATAATGTCTGGAATTTCGACGCAGGCAACTCCGGAGTTCACGGTAAACGAAATGAAAATAAGGAGTAGCGCAAAGTGTGATTTGAGTCGAATTGAAGGATTCATTCGAGGTGGCCGAGTGTATGAAGCATTTGTTGGATTTCGTATGGTTGCTTGTGTGTGTAAGATATCTGCTCGTTTGGGGTGAGGCCGACGAGACGAAGTTCTGATGGCTTGTGTTGCGATGTGAAGAACTTTGGCTCCTACTGATTGAGCTGGCGCACATGGATCGCGTCGCTGGAGCCGTCGAGTTCTTGCCATGCGATGATTGGGATATTGTCTGTCCCGATGATGATGGCTGGCTTCTTAGCGGGACTGTCAATCCCCGTAGTCACGCTCAGGGGCGTCCCGACACCAGTCCAGTCGAGATCAACTCGGCGTGCTACGAAGATGGTGCGTTTAGGTGCAGCAAAGCCGCTCCACGCAACGATTGGGTGCCCATCATCACCAATGGCAAGGCTGGGATCCGTGTTCGCTGACGCTTGAGTGCTGACTCGCTGAGGGGGACTCCAAGAGCTGCCAGCCCACTGAGTGAAGTACAGATCGCTCTCGGTGCTTCCACTTGCTGCCTCAATCCATGCGACGCAAGGAGCCCCATTACCATCAGCTTCGATAACTGCGCTGCCTGGCCCCTTCCCTGTAGGAGTATTGATGGGCGAGGCTCCAAGCAGTTGTGAATGGTTAACTAGAACAGAGAGCGCGCGCTGGTTGAGGATGTCGAAATACGCGTTATAGACGGTGAATGTGTCGTCTCCGAAGCGAGTGATGGTTGAGCCGTTCGGATTCAGCTGGTTTGCGGGGGTGTTGACTGGTATTGCGGTCCATGCTGCGGAGTTTGGTGCCAGCCTGTATGCCTCGATTCTGAAGCTAACCCCATCGTATATGTCCAAATTGATAGTGATGACCCCTGTCGGCGTTGCAGTGACGGATGGGGACGACATGGCGTACTCGAATGCTCCGGCGCCAGGGAAATCAGGAAGTGACTGCCACGTGTTGTTGCCCCATTTCCGTACAAAGGCACTGCGGCCCTTTTTCTCCGGTCCGGTGTCCTCGCTCCATGCCAGCAAAAGCGTGCCAGTAACGTCTGTATAGAGCGCAGGCTGGGTCGCATGGGTCTCGGGACCAGGCAGGGCGCTCAATGGCCCGCCAAGCATCTCCCAGGTGCTCCCGGTCCACCTCGCCGCATGAATGTTCTTGGTGGTGCCATCGAACTCGGACCACGCAATCACAGGGAGTCCATTGGCCCCGCGCTTCATGACGACCTGCTCCGCAGGCGTGTTCCCGGGATAGGCGCTGATCGCTCCGCCAAGCGGAAGCCAGGCAGGGACGGTGAACTCCCAGGTTCCTTCGGCACCGAGGCTGTTGCCCGCGAGGTCCGTGAAATGATCGTTGACGGTACCCAACGTCACGCGGATGACGCTTGGCGCTGGCAGTGGCTGCTTCGGAACGAGTCTGAGTGTCCGCCCATCCGTTGCGAGCTCATGGGTCACCTGGAGCGTTGCGCCATCCGCAGTCATCACCTGGATGTCTTGCGGCTCGAGGCTGGAGGGATTGACGGGCTCGCTGAACGCCACCTCGATTGGCGCTCGCACGCTGACGTTGGTGGCTCCAGCACCAGGGCTTCGGCTCTCCACTTGAGGCGCGGTCCGGTCCACGATGACGGTTCGTGGAAGGCTCGTGAAAGCGGTCTTGCCTCGGGTTGCGCGAGCGGTGATCTGATGGTCGCCCTCGCCAGCGCCGGAGGTGTCCCACTCGTAGGTGTAGGGCGGGGCGGTCCACTCATGGATGACGGTGCTGTCCGCCAAGAGCTCGACCCGCTCGGGTTGCCCATTCTCGACGCGAACCTCCAAGGCCACTCGCCCGTTAGTGTACGTCTTCGAGTTCGTTGGCGCGGCCCAACCGACCAGGAGATTCGCCAATGGAACGATCTGGAGCGTCACCTGGGCCTCCCGGACTCGAGCGCCAGCCGTGCCTCGCACGGTCACCGTGGTGCTGCCTGCCGCCGCACTGGTCGAGACTGTGATGGTCAGCGTGCCACTCGTACTCCCCGCGCCAATGGTCGCCGGTCTCGCCGTGATTCCCTCCGGCGGGTTCGCCAACTGGACTTCGACTGGCCCCGAGAATCCTCCAAGGCGACCGAGCGACACATCGAATCCCCGCTCGCCGCCCTGAACGATGGATTCCTCCGAGGGGCTCACGAACAGCGTGAAGTCTGACTCCTGCTGTCCTCCTCCATCCGGTGTGTGCCCTCCATCCGGGCTGCCACCACCATCGCTAGAGGTCCCACCATCATCGGCTGGCGTTTCGGGCGGAGTAACGACATCAGGGACTTCGATGCAGGCGGGGGGCGTCAGTATTGCGACAAGGAGCAGGCTCAGGCTGAGTCGGGGCATCATGACGAGGCGCTCGTGCAGCTATCGTTCCACTGTTTGCGTGGAGATAGGCGTGGGCTCGACCCCAACGCGTATCACGGCATCCCTCCCGGCCCCCAATGCCGCTCGGCGATTCTGGATTGGGAGCCCCACGGCGAGAGGTGCCTGTCCCGCGCCGTGGACACCTGTCCATCGCGTCTGCGTCTCCCAGAACGACGAAGCCCGTGCTCCCGGAGGGACTTCCCTCGGGGCACGGGCTTTGCTCCACCCGATGGGTGGCGTCGCTACTTCTTCTTGCGGTTCTTCTTCTTGTTTTCCTTCTCCCGCTTGCGGCGCTCCTTGATGGCGTCGCGGTCCTCGCCCTTTCCGGCGGCGGAGGGCGGGGCGTAGCCCATGAGGCGGGCCTTGGCCATGGCGGCCTGGCCCATGGGTGGCGTGTAGCCCGGGGCCACCTGGGGCAGCTGCATGGGCATGCCCATCCCAGGCATCCCGCCGCTCATCATCTTCTCCATCATCTTGGAGTCCCCTCCGAACATGCTGGAGAGGTCCATGTTGCGCATCTGGGAGAGCTGCCCCAGCTGCTTGAAGCCGGGGATGCGGCCCAGCAGGCCGGGGTTCTGGCCGATGGTGCCCATCACCTGCTGCATCATCCCGAACTTCTGGAGCAGCTCGCGCACGTCCTCGGGCTTGCGGCCACTGCCCTTGGCGATGCGGGTGATGCGGCTGGCGTTGATGAGGTCCGGACGCAGGCGCTCCTTCGCCGTCATCGAGTCGTACATCGACTCGATCTTGGTCAGCTCCTTCTCGTCCGGGTTGAGGTGCTCGGTCAGGTCTCCGAACATCGGGAACTTCTCGAGCAGGTCCTTGAGCGGACCCATCTTCCGCACCATGCGGATCTGCTCGACGAAGTCCTTCATCGAGAACTGGCCGGACAGCAGCTTGCGCGCGTCCTCCTCGGCCTTCTTCTCGTCGACGACCTTCTCGAAGTCCTTCATCAGGCCGACGATGTCGCCGAAGCCGAGGATGCGGCCGGCGAGGCCCTCTGGACGGAACTCCTCGAGCTTGTCCATCGACTCGCCCATGCCGAGGAACTTGATGGGCTTGCCCGTTACTTCCTTGATGGAGAGCGCCGCGCCGCCACGGGCGTCACCGTCCAGCTTGGTGAGGATGAAGCCGTCCAGCCCCAGGCGACGGTCGAACTCGGCCGCGGTGCGGACCGAGTCCTGACCAATCATCGCGTCGCAGACCAGGAGGATGTTGTCGGGCTGGACGTTGCCCTTGATGGACTCCAGCTCCGACATCAGCGCCTCGTCGATGGCGAGGCGACCGGCGGTGTCGATGAGCACCACGTCACACTTCTGCTCGCGCGCGGCGGCATAGCCCCGCTTCGCCAGCTCCGGGGGCTGGATGCCGGGCTCGTGGTACACGGGCACCTTGAGGCGCTCTCCGAGCACCTTGAGCTGGTCCACGGCGGCGGGACGGTAGATGTCCGCGGCGACGAGCAATGGCTTGCGCCCCTGCTGGAGCAGGCGGTTGGCGAGCTTGCCCGTGGTCGTCGTCTTTCCGGAGCCCTGCAGGCCCACCATCATGATGCCGGACAGCTGGCCCTTGGGCTTGAGGTTCAGGTCCGTGTTGACCGGCCCCATCAGCGCCTCGAGCTCGTCGTGGCAGATCTTGATGAAGTGGTCCATCGGGCTGACCTTGCGCTTCTTGCCCGATGCATCGGTGATGGTCGTCTGGACGAGCTCGCCCACGGCCTTCTCGCGGACGCGGGCGACGAACTTCTTCACCACGTCGAAGGCCACGTCCGCCTCGAGGAGCGAGACGCGGATGTCGCGGAGCGACTCGTCGACCAGCTCCGGGGTGAGCTCGCTCTTGCCGGCGAGGCGGTTCTTGGCGGCGCGGAAGCCCTTGGTGACGGTCTCAAGCATGGGGGGCGCTTTATAACAGGGGGGAGGTGGGATGCGACGGTGGAGCGCATCCAGGCCGTCGAAGAGTGGAGACACGGGCCCCGGTCCCCCAGCCGCGGACGGTCCCGAGGGCGTCGAAGCCTGACTTATTCAACGCCCCTCCGCCCCAGGCCCATCCCGGACCCCGTCCGTCCTCGGGGCGGTGCGTCGCCTCAGGGCGCCCTCGGGGACGTGTTTGCCGCGCTGGGGAGGTCGGGGGTTCTCCGCTCGTCCCGTGCCGCCGAGGGCCTCCCTGGCCTGCCTCCAGCCCACGTGGCGGCGGGGCCTCGCCGCCGTTGGAAGGCCAAGGGCCGGTCGTCCTCGAGCACCGCCACCCCGCGATGTCGGCGACCGCGCCCAGAAAGGCCCCGAGGGGGACCTCGGGTCTCTGTCGGCAATCAGGGGAAGGTGGCCATCCAGGGGCTCCATCGGCCTCCCTCGACGGGCCGCCACCCGGCGGGAGCTGGCCATCCTGGGGGGCGCTCCGAGATGGGCGAGCACACGGAATGCCCCTCCAGGGGGTGGCTGGGAGCGAATGTCCGGCCCCCCGGGGAGCTTCCGCCCGCCCACTCCGCATCCGCTTGGATTTTCAGGGAGGCGGGAGGAACGACCCGCCCCTCCGGGGCCTGCTAGGAACCACCTGGAGGGATGCTCCTCGAGTGTCCAGGCGGGTGTTCAATGTTTTCAGAGGGTTAGAGGTGCGCAAGCCGGGGCTCGAACCCGGACGACCCTTGCGGGTCAGCGGATTTTAAGTCCGCTGCGTCTGCCAGTTCCGCCACTCGCGCCTACGGGGTCCCGCCCCCAGGACCAGCCAGCGCACCGTAGCGCCAACATGCAGCGGGTTCTACACGCAATCCGAGCCCGGCGATGCGCGGCGGGCTCTCCCTCTCAACCAGGGGAATGGGGGCATCGGCCCGAGGCCCGGTGCTCTCCGCCGCCCGTTCCGCGCATGCATGGGCATTCGTCCGTCCCGTCAGCGTCGCTCCGCTTCGGGCCCGGCGCGGAGGATGGCGCCGGTCCCCATCGCGACCGCTGTCACCAGCCCATATGCCACGAGGGCCACGGAGACGAACACGAACAGCGTGTCCAGTCCCGCGCCGAACCTCGCGACGGCGAGCCAGCCGAAGCCCGCGGCGATGACCAGTCGCGCCGTCCCCGCGAGGAATGGCCAGAGCACCCGGGCCGAGCCCTGCGCGGCGAAGCCAAGGACGAACCCCAATCCCAGCAATCCATACAAGGGCGCGACGATGCGCAGGTAGAGGATACCCGGTTCCACCACCGCCGGGTCCTGGCTGAAGAAACGCATCCACGCCATGGGGAAGAGCGCGGCTCCCAGGCCAATGGCTTCCGTCAATGCGAAGCCCATCCAGGCGCCCACCCACGCGACGCGACGCGCCCGCTCGTGGTTCCCCGCGCCGACATTCACACCCACCATGGTCAGCACCGCCGTGCCCATGCCGAACAGCAGCGGCACCAGCAGGTAGTCGAGCCGCGAGGCGATGCCATAGCCCGCGAGCACCTCCACGCCGAACAACCCCACCGCCCCCGTGACGATGATGACCATCAGGTTGGGCTGGACCGCGCCCAGCGCCGTGGGAAGTCCCACTCGCAGGATGTCGCGCAGCCAGCGCGTCCGCAGGCGCCCCGGCGTCAGTCGCAGCGAGGCCCGGCCCGTGGCCAGGTGTCGAACCAGCCACAGCGCCGCGCCCACGTAGAACAACCCCAGCGCGAGGCCCGCCCCGGCGATGCCCAACCGGGGAATGGGCCCGAGGCCGAAGATGAGGGCAGGGGAGACGACGACCATGACACCCGCGCCCGCCAACGTCACCACCGCGGGCAGCTTCACGTCGCCCGCGCCCCGCAGCGCGGCGGCGAGCAGATTGACGACCCAGAAGGGGACGGCGCCCGCGAAGAGATAGTTCGAGTACTCGACGGCCGCCGCCAGGGCCCCGGCCTCGCCGCCCAGCGCGCGGTAGAGCGCGGGCCCCCACATCCAGGCGAGCACGCTCGAGCCCAGGCCCAGGGCCGCGCCGAGCACCACCGCGTGCCAGACCAGCGCCTCGGCATCCTCGCGTCGATTCGCTCCCAACGCCCGCGCCACCGCGGAGGCCACGCCACTGCCAATGCCGCCATTGGACAGCATCGTCATCAACATGAAGACGGGGAACACGAGGGACGCGGCCGCGAGCGCGTCCGTGCCCAGGAAGCTCACGTACCAGCTCTCCGCCACGCCCACCGCGGATTGCGCCACCAGAACCGCCGTCGTCGGGATGGCGAGCCTCAACAGCGTCCCGATGATGGGCCCCCTCAACAACGGCTCTCGAAGCGAGGCCGCGCCCGGATGCACGGAGAAGGGCCCCCGCGTGGGAGTCGGCTCGACCTCGCTCGCCTTGGGCGCGGTTCCCTCGTTCACGACCCCGTCGGTACCTGGGTTCTCACTCGGATGCCCGGCCTATCGTCGCCCCATGTCCCGCACGGAACACCACCGGCACCGATGACGCCTCCGGTGCGGGCGACGCGTCGCTGTGTCCCCGTGGATTCGGCGAGCGCTGGCCTCCCTCCCCAGCGGCGCCATGAACATCGTGCCGGCGCCCGAAAACGTGGTGCGGCCCGGCGCCATCAGGCACGACATGAGTTCGACGGAGGTCAGACCCACCGCGAGGCCGACGCGCGCTCCCGCATGCTTCCCTCCGCGGATGATGCCGGAGTCGTCCTCGACGGCGGACTCCCGCGGGAGGATGCGCGTCGCGGTGCCGAGCGTCCCATCACTCCAGGCCAGGTTCGCGGTGAGGTTGGCCTCTCCGGCGTAGCACGACGACGTGCCGAGCCCGGTGAGCGTGAGGATCCCCGTGGGTCACTCCAGCGGGTTGTCCACGTCGAGGCAGGGGCCGAACGTCGCCTGGCTGGTGGCGAGGGTGGGCTGTGGGGTGAAGATGCACGTCGAGCGCGCGTTGACGTAAGGCATCTGCGTGGCCTCGCCATGACCGATAAGGATGCCCCCGGGATGCCCGAGCGCGCACTCTTCAGCGGGGGGCGCCATGCACGGCCGATGGCAGACGTCGTGGGCACGCTCGACGGGCGACTCGTCCTGACATGTGCTCCTCCAACTCGCCACGACACAAACGAGACATCGCAAGACGTGATGTCTCTCCGGTGTGGACATTCTCATGGGCCGGGAACGCTGCTCGGACGATGGGAACTCGGGAGCCCTGGGAACGTGTGGCTCCTCGGCATGCGCCTGGGAGGCGTGTCTGGGTGGGGCTCTCGTTCCTCGTGCGGTCGCCTGACTCAACAGTCCCCACGCCCACGCGGACGATGGGATTCCCAGTCGCGATCCGGAAGATGGCCGCCCCTTTGCGAGGGGATGTTCTTGTCGCGACGAGGGTCCATGCGAAAAGTTTTGAAGGTGTTTGCGGTGATGTGGTCCCTGGGGTGCCTGTGGGGATGCGGCTCGGAGTCGACCGACTGCCAGGAGCACCCTCGAGGATGCAGGCCGGGGGGAGGAGGCGGTGGTGGCATTCCTCCGCCGCCGAGGCCCGGAGGTGGAGAGGAGCCAGGCGGCGCCAATGCCTGTCCCCAGGAGGCCCCCAGTCTCGTCAGTCATGCGCCGCCCATCCGGGTCTCCTCCGTGGGAGACCGCCTGTCGGTCGGCGTCTCCGTGGAGTCTCCGGAGAAGTGCTCGCACCGCTACACCTGGTCCGCCAACGTGGGGGAGGTGAGCCCGCCGCGCAACGTGGCCCGCTCCAGCGAAGTCGACTGGACCGTCGCCTGTGGCCCGAGCGGCACGCCGCCCGTCTTGACGGTGACGGTGACCAACGTCCACGGCCTCTCCAGCACCGCGCGCTTCCCGATGATGGTGGCCTGCGAGCGCTGGTCCTCCGCCGGCAGCATGGTCTCCGGTCGCTCCGGCCACGCGGCCACCGTGCTGCCCTCCGGCAAGGTGCTGGTCACCGGCGGGGCGGGCCCCACCGGGAGCGTCTTCACGGCCGAGCTGTACGAGCCGGACACCGGCACCTGGACGACGCTGCGCCGCATGTCCGCTCCGCGCGCGGGGCACACCGCGACGGTGCTGCCCTCCGGGCGCGTGCTCGTCGCGGGCGGCACCGGGGACGGGGGCCCCATCGCCACGGCGGAGCTGTTCGACCCGGAGACGAAGACGTGGACCGTCACCGGCAGCATGGCGAACGGCCGGGCCCACCACACCGCGACGCTGTTGCCCGGCTCCGGCCAGGTGCTGGTGACGAGCGGCACGGGCAGCAACGGCGAGCTGGCCACCGCGGAGCTGTACGACCCGAACACGGGCACGTGGAAGTCCACGGGCGCGCTCGCCTCCGCGCGCACGGGCCCCACGGCGACGGTGCTGGCCTCCGGCCGCGTGCTCGTCGCGGGCGGCTCGCGCAACCACAACGGGCTCGATTCCGCGGAGGTCTATGATCCGCTCACGGGGACCTGGGCGACCACCGGCCGCATGAGCACCGGCCGCTACCAGCACACCGCCAGCGTGCTGTCCTCGGGCAAGGTGCTCGTGGCGGGCGGCGGCTCCTCCAACACCGCCAGCGCCGAAATTTACGACCCGGCGCGGGGCACGTGGGCGTCGACCGGCGCCATGACCCAGGGCCGTCAGGCGCACACCGCGGGCGTGCTGCCCTCGGGCAAGGTGCTCGTCGTGGGCGGGCTCGCCACCGACGCCACCGCGGAGGTCTTCGACCCGGACACCGGGGCGTGGCAGGCCACGCGGGGCATGGCCGTCGACCGGTACGAGCATGTCCTGAGCGTGCTGCCCTCGGGCGAGGTGCTCGTCACGGGCGGCAAGTCCATCCTCGGGTCCGGCCCGCTGGCCTCGGCGGAGCGCTACGGGCTGGCGGCCGGCTCCTGGTCGGAGTCGAGCCGCATGCCGTCGGCGCGCGTGGGCCTCTGGGCGGGCATCACCCACTCGGGGCAGGTGCTGGTGCTGGGCAGCCCGACGCAGGCGGGCGCGCGCGAGGTCACCGCGGTGGATGCGTATGACCCCGCGACGAACACCTGGCAGACCGTCGACAACCAGCAGGTCTCCCTGGCGGACAGCACCGTGACGCTCCTGCCCTCGGGCAAGCTGCTGATGATTGGCGGTACGTCCATCCCCAATGGGCCCTTGCTGTACGACCCGGCCACGCGCAGCACGCGCAAGACGGGGCCGATGCTCCAGAACCGCACCGGCCACACCGCCACGCTGCTGCCGTCCGGCAAGGTGCTGGTCGTCGGTGGGCAGGTCGACAGCAGCCTGCTGGCGACCGCGGAGATCTACGACCCGTCCTCCGATACCTGGACCGCCACGACGGCCATGTCCACGCGCCGCGTGCGCCACACCGCCAGCCTGCTGCCGTCCGGCAAGGTGCTGGTGGCCGCTGGGAGCAGCGGGGACGCGCTCGCCACGGCGGAACTGTACGACCCCGCGACCGGGACCTGGGGCCCCACGGGCAACCTGACCGCGGCGCGTGAGCACCACTCCGCCACGGTGTTGCCGTCTGGACGGGTGCTCGCGGTGGGCGGGGAGAACGCGTGGTCCGGCGCGTCGGCCGCCGAGGTCTACGACCCCGGCTCCGGCACCTGGACGTCCGTGCCGGGCGGCATCTCGGGGCGCTACCACCACACCGCGGACCTGCTGCCGTCCGGGCGGGTGCTCGTCGCCGGCGGTGTCACCCACGTCACCGGCTCCCTGCCCGACGTGGAGGTCTATGACGCGGGGACGAACACCTGGAGGCGCGCGGCGAGCATGAAGTGGCCGCGCTCGCGGCATGCCTCGACGCTGCTGTCGTCGGGCCGGCTGCTGGTGGTGGGGGGGTATGGCGAGTTCTCCGCGGTGACGTCGGAGCTGTATGACCCCGCGACGGACACGTGGAGCGACACGGGCGGCATGCGCGCGGCGCGCTCGCTGCACACCGCCACCATGCTCCCCTCCGGACAGGTGCTCCTCGTGGGCGGCCACGCGGAGACGGCGCACCTCTCCGGCGCCGAGCTGTACGACCCGGCGTCGGGTATCTGGAAGACGACCGGCCGGCTGAACCAGGCGCGCGCCAGCCACACCGCCACCGTGTTGCCGTCGGGCGGCGTGCTGGTGGCGGGCGGGCGCAACGGCGAGGGCGTGCTCTCGACGTCGGAGCTGTACAACCCGGTGTCGGGGACCTGGGCCTCGCTCGGCTCCATGGCGCAGGCGCGCGTGGGCCACACCGCGACGCTGCTCGCGTCCGGCAAGGTGCTCGTCACCGGCGGCACGGGCAACAGCGGCGCGTTGGCGACGGCGGAGCTGTACAACCCGACGACCGGTACCTGGAGCGCCACGGGCACCATGCGTCAGGCGCGCGCCGAGCACTCCGCCACGGTGCTGCCCTCCGGCCACGTCCTGGTGGTGGGCGGCTCCTCCGCCGGCGGCGTCTCCAGCGGGGCCGAACTGTACGACCCTGCGACCGGCACCTGGACGTCCACGGGCGACCTGCACATGGCCCGCGGCGCGCACACGGCCATCCTGCTGAAGGACGGCAAGGTGCTCGTGGCGGGGGGCGACGGAGGGGGTTCATCCGGGGCCCTGGCGACGTCGGAGCTGTATGACCCGGCGGCGGGGACGTGGACGCTCGTGGGCAACCTGCGGGCGCCGCGCCAGAGCCACACCATGAGCATGCTGGAGTCGGGCGTCGTCCTGGTGGCGGGCGGCTCCGCCGTCCATGCGTCGCTGCCCATCGCGGAGGTGTTCGACCCCAGCACCGGGACGTGGACGGCCGCGGGCAGCATGGCCATTCCCCGCAGGAACCACACCGCCGTCGTGCTCGGCTCCGGCCAGGTGCTGATGGCCGGTGGCTCCACGGGCCAGGACGGCAGCCTTGCCGCCGTCTCCAGCACGGAGCTCTACGCGCCGTGATGCCCCGGCGGTAGCGGACCTCCCGCCACCCCCTGGTGCGACCCGTGCCCGACGCGGTACGGGTCGCACCACACGGGCGGTCGGTCCAGGCAGCCGAGCAAGGTAGGTCTTGCGTCCACTTTGCGCCGGGGACGGGGTGACACACCCTCCCTCCCAGTCTTTCCAGTAGGGGGTTGCATGTCGTGGCGCGGTGGGTGGGTGGTGTCGTTGCTGGTGGTGGGGGCGGGCTGCGGAGGGGCGCTGCCGGAAGAAGGGGGGACGGGAGCGGAGGCGGCCTCGGCCCCGCTCCCGGCGGAGCTGGCGTCCTGCCTCCCGACGGCGGCGGACACCCAGCGGCTCCAGGCGGTGTTCCCTCCTTCGGAGCTGGGAGTCCCGCGCCTGGCCTATGGACCCGGCGGGTTCACGGACTTCGGGGGCACGCTGTTCTTCGCGGCGAACTTCGAGGACGGCCGCCGCGGCCTCTGGAAGAGTGATGGCACCGCGGCGGGGACGGTGGAGGTGAAGTCCTTCCCCGTCACGGAGGGGCCGATGACGCCCGCGGTGGCCCAGCTCACCCCGGCCTCCTCCCAGCTCTTCTTCCAGGCGGCGGATGCCACGCATGGCCTGGAGCTGTGGGTGAGCGACGGCACGGGCGCGGGCACCCGCTTCGTCAAGGACCTGACACCTGGCGCGGGGGACTCGTACCTCTCGCATCTGACGGCGTCCGGCAACGCGCTCGTCTTCTTCAAGGAGACCTACGACCCCGCCAACTCGACGACCCGCTACGAGCTGTGGGTCTCCGACGGCACGGCGTCCGGGACGGTTCCGGTCCACGATTTCGGCACGAGCATCGAGCTGAGCAACGAATCGGTCGGCGTGGATGGGGCGCTGCGCTTCTTCGTCCACGAGCGGGGTGGCGGCACCTCGCTGTGGCGCACGGATGGCACCGCCGCGGGGACCGTCCCGCTCAAGCGGCTGACCTCCGGGCCGGACGCGTTCATCCGCGACCTGCGCACCTCCGGTGGGCTGTCGCTCTTCATGATGTACGAGGACTCGGGGCTGCGGGAGCTGTGGAAGACGGATGGCACCGCGGCGGGCACGCTGCGGCTGGCCTCCTTCGGCCCATCGCGTGACGTCCGCGCGCTGGGCGCGCTGGGCGCGTATGCCTACGTGACGACGACGTCGTACACCACGCAGTACATGGTGCTGTACCGCGTGCCGCTCACGGGGGGCAACCCGACCTCGTTCTTCACCCTGCCCAACGACTACACGTCGCAGGGCGAGGCCTTCCCGTACATCGACGCCGTCAGCCAGGCGCCGGGGGGCTCGAAGCTCTTCTTCTCGGTCACCATCGGCAGCAATGGCCCGGGGCCTCGCGACACCCAGCTCTGGGTGACGGACGGCACCGCCGCGGGGACCCGCCTGCTGCGCCGCCCGCTCAGCCTGTCCGACGAGTACGGCTCGCCCGTGCATGCCGTGGCGGACGACCTCGTGCTCTTCACCGCCTTCGAGGGCGGCGGCGGCGCGGGCATCGAGCCCTGGGTGAGCAACGGCCTGCCCGAGGGAACGCGCCGGCTGGAGGACATCGTCCCGGGCGGCGGCTCGTCCTACCCGCGCGAGTTCTTCCCGCTCGGCTCCCGCGTGTACTTCAGCGCCTATGACGAGACCGAGGCCGTCCAGCCCTGGTTCGTCTCGCTGCCCGACACCTGCGTCGCGCCCGGCGTGGCGCGCCCGTCCGGCTCCGGGGAGTGACGGTCCGTCAGCGTCACTCGCCCGGGGTCAGCAGGGGCTGGGCGCGCGTGAGCGGCCCGCCGCGTTGATGGCGGGCCGCGACGAGGAGCATGAGGGCGAAGGTGACCACGAGCACGGCGAACTCCTCGACCCCGTCGAGGGGCTCCTCGTGCTCGTTGAGGAGGGCCAGGCTGAGCAGGCAGAGCACCAGGTGCGTCGCGAAGACCGGGAGCGACGCGCTGCCCAGCATCGCCAACAGCCGGGGCTTCAGCCGCGCGACCAGCGGCGGGGCCCCCCGGCTGACCAGGACGGCGACGACCCAGAAGTTCACCAGCCTCAGCGGCCCCAGCGTCCACTTGTCGAACAGGGCGGGGGCCCACTGCGTGACGACGCCAGCCCCGAACAGCTCGTAGCGGACCCCGAGGAACGCGGCGGACAGCAGGAGCGCGCCCGCGAGCGCCAGGGGTGGGAGCGGCGCGGGCCGCGAGGGCGTCCGGACGTGCTCCACCCCCCGCCAGACGCCGAGCGTCCAGAGGAACTGCCAGGCGAACAGGTCGAAAGCGCCGGAGGTGTCGAAGCGCGCGGGCGAGCCGGGGAAGGCCTCCAGCCAGTCGTAGAGGGCGTGCTTGAGCCCCACCTGCGCCGCCAGCCACACCACGCCGCTGAGCACCAGCACCCGCGTCCACCCGAGGCGGTGCGCCCCCTCGAGGACCAGGGGCGTCAGCACCAGCAGCACGACGTACAGCGGGAGGATGTCCAACAGGGGAGGGCAGTAGAGCAGCACGAGGCTGCCGACGAGCGCGGTGAGCGGCTCCTGGTGGAAGAAGGCCAGCAGGTTGCGGATGGCGGGGCGGTCTCCCATCAGCCCGAGCGTCCCGATGACGCTGAACGCGAACACCAGCAGCGCCACGTGGTAGCGGTAGACCTTGAGGGCCCGTCGCCACAACCCTCGCCACACAGACACCCCGGGCTTCCGGGGGCGGGTCTGCGTCACGCCCACCAGGAACGCGGACAGGAACACGAAGCCCTCGGCCGCGGAGATGAAGCCCAGCGGCTGGCTGCTGTACGCGTTCAGCCGCGTCGGCAGGTGCGTGAGCGTCATCAAGACGAGGAGGATTCCCCGCAGGGCGTCGAGCTCGGGGCGACGTGGCATGGGCGCGTGACGACGCGGGGCGCGCGCGTCAGTAGGGGGCCACGGTCGCCTCCAGCTGTCGCCGGAGGATGTCGGGGCGGCGCCGCGCGAAGTCGCGCAGGCGCTCCATGTCCAGGTGCCACTGCTCCAGCGAGCGGGGTGAGCGCCAGCGCGCGATGTGCTCGGGCAGCTCCGGCGCCAGCCGGTCCGCGGCCTGGTCCAGCGCCGCGAGCACGCGCTCGGGCGCGAAGGTGTTCTCCAGGTGCCAGCCGAAGCGGGCCAGGAAGCGCTCCTTGAAGGCGGGCGACTTCATGAGCCCGCGCAGGAGGACGACCGAGTCCTCGGGGAGCGAGGCCCCCGCGAGGACCCGCGTCAGCGAGTCCGCCTCGGGGCCATCCATGGCGGCCGTGTCCAGGTCGTAGACGAGCCAGCGCCACCGGCCATCCGCCGTCGCGGGGCTCGCCCCGGCCTTGCCGCCGCGATACCGCCAGAACTTGACGTTGTTGTGCGGCCAGTCCGTGTTGTCGAAGTAGAGCTGGGCGATCTGGTAGTCGATGAAGTCGTCCACGTCGATGCGCGCCTCGACGTGCGCGAAGTGCTCGGGGACCGAGAGGTCGTGCGCCTTCACGAAGGCGAGCAGCTCGCGATAGGGCTCGACGTCGTCCTCCTCACCCGTGTCGAGCTCGCCCACGCCCTCGAGGATGACCACCTTCTTCCGGTCCAGCCCGTGGTGCCCCGCCAGGTAGTACTCGTCGTAGCGCTCGCGCAGCTCGTGCAGCCCCCAGTACTCGCCGTCGAGGAACATCACCGTGGGCTGGCAGGCCTGGAGCGCCAGCGAGGTCGTGTCGCGCAGCAGCCCCTGGAGCGTGCAGTCGCGCAGCTTCGTCCACAGCTGGTCCTGGCCCGAGGTGCGGACGATGAGCCGCTTGAAGTCGTCGAGCGGATGGCCGGGGAAGAACGCGGCCTGGAAGGTCTCCGGACCGTAGTCCTCCTTCGCGTAGAGCCGCAGGCTCTTCTGGGGCAGCGCCGCGCTGCCCGAGCCGTGGATGCGCACGCCCGCGTTCTGCGCGAGCACGGGCGCGCCGGTCTCGTCGAACCACTCGACGTGGACGGGGCGCTCCCACTCCTTGCCGTCCTGCATGTAGTTCCCCGTGCCCCAGGCATTCTCCCAGGAGGGATTGGCCTGGTGGGTGAGGCCGGGGACGTAGATGCCTCGCTCGGCGTCGAAGAAGTTCGCGGCGTCCGTCACGAGCGACAGCACGGGCAGGGTGTAGGGCTTCTGGCCGATGAGCCAGGTGCGCGCCTGGCTGGGGCCCACGGGCGTGTCGCCCGCGTAGCGCTGGATGCGGACGACCGTCGCCAGCGTCACCGGGCCGTCGGGTGGGCTCCAGCGCCACTCGCCTGGAGCGTCTGCGGGGTTGGTGCGGATGGCGCTCAGGGGTGCCGGCTGGCCCTGGCGCGGCAGCAGCACGAGCGGGGCGTGATACGCGGGCGAGGCGGGCGTCGGCAGCGAGCCGTCCAGCGTGTAGTGCGTCGTCGTGCCCTCCTCGGTGGGCAGCGTGAGCAGGGCCTCGGCCGCCACCAGCCCGTCCGCGTCTCCGAACCGCAGACGCTGGAAGTCGAGCCGCGCGCGGACCTCCGCGCCCGCGACGTCATACGCGACGACCTCCAGGGACGCGCTGTCCTCCGTCGGCTTCCACGGGATGCTCCACCGCCCGTCCTCCAGCACGGCCTCCCCCACGCGCAGGCCACCCGCGTACAGCTCCACGCGCACGAAGGGGGTGTGGCCCTGGAGCGCGCCGCGCAGCACGTGCAGCTCGTTGTCCATCGCCTCGATGAAGACGCGCGGCTCCACCACCTCCGCGGGCACGGTCTCGACGGAGTCCGCCCCGCGACACGCGGTGAATGCTGCGAGGACGGCGCCGACCAGCGCGCCCCGAGGGGACCTGACGGCGGCGCGCGAGGAGGGCGCGGGGGGCGCCTCCCCCAAGGCAATGGGGAGGGAGATGCTCATGGCGGATGACAGCGGGGGCGAGGGGAAGGTATGCGCTTTGAGCCCATAGCAATGGCCATGCCTCGGGCCATCTTGTTGGAATCCGGGCGGTTCTCGCCGCTGGGGCGTGGCTTTGTGCCAGGGCCGGGGTGGCGGATTGCCACGGGCGGGGGAGCCATGGCTGGCGCGGGTGCTTGCCGGGGCGCCCGGTGCGCGCCACGATTCACGGGATGTACCGGGCGCTGAGTCAACGACAGCGGCACCGTGTTCGCGGGTGTGCGCTCGCGGGCGGCGCCCTGGCGGCGCGGCCGGGGCCTTCACGCGGGGACGGGCGGTCGGCGCGGAGCCGGGCATGACGCCGAGGCCCGCGCCCCGACGCTGCGCCACCTGTGGACGCGAGCTGGAGGCGCGCGAGGTGTACTACCGCTTCCACCTCGTCCTCCAGGGCGAGCAGGACCTGGTGGACCCCGCGCCGGACGATGACGAGGGCGAGTCGCTGGAGGCGCTGGTGGAGCGGCTCGCGCGCGCCCCGGAGGACCCGCGCGAACTGGAGGAGCAGGTCCACTGGGAGCGCTCGGGCGTGGTGTGTGGCGCCTGTCGCGCGGTGGTGGTGCGGACGCTGACGCCCCCCGTGGAGGGCGCCGGTCCTCATTGATGTCCGGTTGCCGCGAGGCTCACGGTGTCGCGGACACCTATCGGCTGGAGGGCTTCACGGCGAAGGCCAGGTCATCGTGGTCCACCCAGTCGTCCGGCGTGCAGCTCTGGAGCGCGTCCCGGTGGGAGAAGATGCCGCGGATGGCCTGGAGACCCCCTGTCGGGAGGGTGAACGTGGTCGACAGCTCCTGGAGGCCCATCTCCGAGGTCGGGAGCTGGGCGAGGTGGGTCCAGTTCGGCTGGCGAGCGTCCACGGCGTGGAAGAGGCCGAGCTGCTCATAGCCGGGGACGAGCACATGGACCCACGCGGAGACCTTCACCTGCTTGCCGGCGGCCAGGGGGCTTCCATCGAGCGTCGCGACGCGCAGCCGCTCCAGCGACGAGGTCCCCAGGTACTGGCCCGCGTCCCCATCCGGGCAGCTCGAGGCCAGCGTGTTGGGGGCGTTGCGCTCGGGGCCCACGGCGCCCATGCCCTCGACGAGCCGCCCGGTGTCGCACGCGGGCGTGGAGGCCGAGCACGTGGGCGCGAGGAGCCTCGGGTCGAAGTCGGCGATGCCCGGGTTGCGCACCGTCACCAGCACGGAGTCGCTCCGCCGGACGTTGAGCCCGGCGTCATAGGCGCGGACCTCCACGCGGGCCTGTCCGTTGAACTCCCGCGTGGTGTCCCAGGCCAGCTCGAACGGCGGCGTCTCGTCGCTCAGGCGGTGGTGGCCGTCGACCCAGAGGTCGACGCGACGCACGGAGGTCTCGCCGTCCCAGGCGAGCATCCGCACGCGCACCGTGTCCCGCACCACCGCGCCCGCCCAGGGCGTGAGGAGGAGGACGTTCGGCGGGCGGCTGTCCCAGGTCATGGGCACGACGTCGTTCTGGAGCAGCAGGTCCGGCGAGTCGGGCCCCACCTCCGACACGCGGCCGGGCGCGGCGGCGCCGATGAGCGCGGCGGCGACCTGGGCCGGCGTGGCCGAGGGACGCGCAGCGAGGAAGAGCGCGGCCGCGCCCGCGACGTGGGGCGTGGCCATGGAGGTGCCCGACCGCACCTCCGTCGCGTCGTCGTCCGCGATGTCGGCGGAGCGAATTTCGTCCCCGGGGGCGAACAGGTCGACGCAGGGGCCGTAGTTGGAGAACGAGGCGCGGTGGTCGTCCGCGCGGGTCGCGCCCACCGTGAGGACCTCCTCGACACGGGCGGGTGAGCCGCCGCACGCGTCCTCGCTGCGATTGCCCGCCGCGGCGACGATGGTGACGCCCGCGGCGAGGGTGTTGCGCACCGCCTGGTCCAGGGCCTCGGACGGCTCCAGGATCAGGCTCAGGTTCGCCACCGCGGGGGACTCGTGGTTCGCGGCGATCCAATCCAGGCCCGCGATGACGCCGGACGTCGTGCCCTCGCCCTCGCAGTCCAGCACGCGCACGGCGTGGAGCGTCACGCCGGGGGCCACGCCCCAGGTGGTTCCACCCAGGGTGGCCGCGACGTGGGTGCCATGGCCATGACAGTCCTCCGCGGCCCCTCCTGGCTCGAGGCCATCGAAGCCCGCCCCCATCCGGCCGGCGAACTCCGAATGGGTGCTCCGGATGCCGGTGTCGACCACGTACCCATGCACGCCAGCGCCCGTGCCCGCCGCGCGATAGAGGCCGTCGAGCGGCAGGTCCCGCTGATCGACCCGATCCAGGCCCCAGCTGGACACGGGCCGCTGTCCGCTCACGCGCACCCGCGCATCCCGTTCGACGAGGGCGACGCGGGGATCCGCTCGGAGCGCCGCGGCGCGGGGTTCGTCGAGGTCCGCGACGAAGGCCGGGAGGACATGGCTGAACGTCCGCATCACGCGCGTCTCGTGGTCCCTGGCGATGTCCAGGGCCTGCTGGCGCACGGCCTTGGCCTGCACCCGCCCGTCGGGGGAAGACGGCGCGAGGACCACGATGTAGCGCTGGGCCGTCGGGGGCGCCGCGGCCTCCCGTTCCGGTCCGGCCTCGTCCACGGAACCGGCGCAGGCCCCGGTCAGGGCGAGGAAGGCGAGGCTGCAGAGACTCCAGGGTGACTTCCGCATGAGGTGTCCATCCAGATGTCCGCGCGCACGTCCCCCAGGGTGAAGGATTCACCGGGAGCGGGGCGGAGTCGTCGTGTTGAGCGCGCTTGGTCGCCGGCGTGCGCGGCGGCGATCAATCTTTCGCCGCCCCCTCAACTTTCTGAGCGGAGCAGGGCGGAAATCTCGGGTTTTCATGGCGCATCCCTGGGGGTTCGCAGGGAATGTCTCGATGGCACCGTGATTGCTGTCGCCCATGCGAACCCGTTGTCGGGGGCGTTGCCCATGGACTCGAAGCAACTGCGACTGTTGTTCTCCCGGGCGCTCCGGGTCTCGCTGGTGTCGCCGTTGGCGCTGGCGGGGTGTGATGAAGGAAGCGCCGACCTGAAGGGCTATGTCGCGCCGGCCTGTGAGAACGGGTCGGTCGCGGTGGCGGGCGTGACGGCTCCCTCCGCACCGGACTACGTCCAACTGCGCATCATGTACGGTCCGACGAGCACCGCGGGGCGGCTGTCGTCCTCGGGGACGCCGTGCGCGACGGCCACCCAGCCCGCGACGTGTGAGGCGGCGCTCGCGGCGTTGAGCCCGGAGCATGGCTTCGGTTCACCCTGTCAGGCCATGTGCGGCGACTACTTCCTCGCGACGACGAAGGGCGACGAGGTCTCCGCCGTCGACTCGCAGGCCGCGCTCAAGGCGTTCCTGGGCACCGTCGATACCCCCGAGGAGGCCGTGCTGCTCGCCATCTCGGAGGGCTACAGCGTGAGCTGCCTCGAGCTCGAGAAGGGCGCCGTCAAGGCGATGGGGGCGGACTCCTTCCGCGTCATCGGCACCCGGGGGTTCGCGTGCGGAGAGGGCACGTCGCTGGACCAGTACGTGCTCCAGGTGGCGTCGACGGGCGAGGTGCTGGAGGTGGAGCACCACGTGCTCGAACGGGGTGAGAAGGGCTGCACGGTGGGCCGCATCCCGGTGGGGCTGCGCACGGACGGCGCGGTGGTCTGCGAGGACGTCCTCGGGCGCCATTTCGCGGTCATCGCCCACCTGGAGGCCGCGTCCATCCATGCTTTCCTGCGGCTGCGCGAGGAGCTGGCGCTGCACGGCGCGGACGTCGCGCTCCAGCACGCCGCCCTGCGCAGCGCGTTGGAGGAGGTCCAGCACACGCGGGTCAGTCGACGCCTGGCGGCCCGCCATGGGGCGACCGCCGAGGTGCCCCGCGTGGAGGCGCTGCCGCCGCGCTCGCTGTACGAGGTGGCGCTGGACAACGCGGTGGAGGGCTGCGTGCGCGAGACGTTCGGCGCGCTGGTGGCGCACCACCAGGCCCTGCACGCGCGGGACGAGGAGGTCCGTTCGGCCATGTCCCGCATCGCCGAGGACGAGACGCGCCACGCGGAGCTGTCCTGGGAGATCGACCGCTGGGCCGCCGTGAAGCTGCCGGACGCCGAACGCGACGCCATCCGCGCCGCCCGGTCGCGCGCGGTGCAGGCGCTGCGCGCGGAGCTGGCCGAGCCGGTGGACCCGGTGCTCGTCACCCAGGCGGGGCTTCCCTCGGCCGAGGTGGCCGTGGCGATGCTGGACTCGCTCTCCCAGGAGCTGTGGACATGACGGAGGCCTAAGGGGACGAGAGGACCTCGCGCAGCCGCTCCTCGAGGAAGCGCCGCTCCGGCGCGGTGCGCACCAGCGCGAGGGCCCGGCGATAGGCCACCGCGGCCTCCGCGCCTCGGCCCATGCGGCGCAGCAGGTCCGCGCGGGCCGCGGGTAGCAGGTAGTACTCGGTCAGCCTCCCCGAGGCCTCCAGGTCGTCCACCAGCGCGAGCCCCTGCTCGGGGCCGCGCGCCATGGCCACCGCCGCCGCGCGGTTGAGCTCCACCACGGGGCCCGGCGCGAGCACACAGAGCCGGTCATAGAGCGCGGCGATCTGCTCCCAGTCCGTGTCCTCGGGTCGCGCGGCCCGCGCGTGCAGCGCGGCGATGGCGGCCTGGTGGGTGAAGACGCCCCGGGCCCCCAACGCGAGCGCCGCGTCGAGCTGGGCGAGGCCCTCCGTCATCTGCTCCCGGTCCCAGAGCGCGCGGTCCTGCCGGTCCAACAGGACGAGCCCGCCGTCCGCCGACACCCGGGCCCGGCGCCGGGAGTGGTGCAGCAGCATGAGCGCCAGCAGCGAGGCCACCTCGGCCTGCTGGGGCAGGAGCGAGCGGGCCAGCCGGCCCAGCCGCAGGGCCTCCGCGCACAGGTCCACGCGGAGCAGCTCGTCGCCCTCCGTCGCGGCATAGCCTTCGGAGAACAGCAGGTAGAGGGTATGGAGCACCCCTTGGGTGCGCTCCCCGAGCGCGTCCACCTCCGGGACGACGTAGGGGATGCGCGCGTCGCGGATCTTCCGCTGGGCGCGGACGAGCCGCTGCGCCATCGTCGCCGTAGGGACGAGGAAGGCGCGCGCCACCTCCTCCGTCGTCAGGCCGCACAGCGTGCGCAGCGCGAGCGCGACCTGGGCCTCCTGCCCGAGCGCCGGATGGCAGCAGGTGAAGAGGAGCCGGAGCGAGTCGTCGGGCGTGTCGCGCCAGTCCGCTTCGTCCAGGGCGGGGGCGGACGACTGCTCCACCCGCGCCCGCGTCTCCAGCGTGTCCACGCGGGCCGCGAGCCGGACGTCGCGCCGCACCCGGTCCACCGCCTTGTGGTGGGCCGTGCGCATGAGCCACGCCCGGGGCTCCGCGGGGATTCCCGCTCGGGGCCATTGCTGGAGCGCCGCCGCGAAGGCTTCCTGGACGACCTCCTCCGCGGCGGCGAAGTCCCCGCCCATCAGCCGGATGACCCGCGCCACGATGGGGCCGTAGTCCCCGCGGTGGGTCCGCTCGAGGATGGACGGGAGGTCCTCCATGGGGCTTCAGCCCGCGGACTGGGCGAAGTCCAGGATGGGACGCACCTCGATGGTGCCCCACCTCGCGCTGGGCAGGCGCGCGGCCATGGCAATGGCCTCGTCGAGGTCCTTCGCCTCCACCAGGTAGAAGCCCCCGAGCTGCTCCCGCGTCTCCGCGAAGGGGCCGTCCGTCGTCAGCCGCTTCCCGTCGCGGATGCGCACCGAGGTGGCCGCCGTCGTGGGCTGGAGGGCCTCGCCGGCGATGAAGTTGCCGCTCTTCTGGATGGCGTCGGTGATGGCGAAGCACTCGTCGAGGATCTGCTTCGACTCGGCCTCGGGCAGCGACTCCCACTGCTTCTCGTTCTCGTAGATGGCCAGCAGGTACTTCATGAATAGGTCCTCACGGGTTCAAGGGGAGCAGGGGCTCCCACCTTCCGGTCGAATGGCCACCCGGGAATTCGACCGGGATTTTCGCGGGGATTTCTCCGGAGGCGTTCAGCCGGGCTCGCCCAGGGGTGAGAAGTGGCTGAAGGGGCCGGGGCCCTTGCCCAGCGACAGCGGATGCTCCAGGGAGGTGGTGACGTGGGCCTTGGCGCGGCGGGTGGCCTCCAGCACGTCGTGCCCCAGGGCGAGCCACGCGGCGATGGAGGCGGACAGGGTGCAGCCCGTGCCATGGGTGTTCTGGGTCTTCACCGCGCGCAGATAGAGCGTCTCCATCCGCTCGCCGTCGAACCACACGTCCACGCCGCGCAGGTCGCCGGGCATGCCACCGCCCTTGACGAGCACCGTCCGGGGGCCGAGCCGGTGGATGCGCCGCGCGGCCTCTTGCATGTCCTCCAGCGTGCGCAGCTCCACGCCCGCGAGCAGCTCCGCCTCGTGGCGGTTGGGGGTGACGATGGCGGCGAGCGGGAGCAGGTGCTCCTTCAGTGCGCCCACGGCCGAGTCGTCGATGAGTCGCGCCCCGGCGCGGGACACCATGACCGGGTCCACGACCAGGGGAGCCAGGGCCAGGGACTTCAGCCGCCACGCCACCACGGAGATGATCTCCGCGTTGACGAGCATGCCGGCCTTGACGGCGCCGACCCGGAAGTCATCCGCCACGGCGTCGATTTGCGCGGCCACGGCGGCGGCCGGGAGCACGTCGACCCGGGTGACGCCGCGGGTGTTCTGCGCGGTGATGGCCGTCAGGGCGCTGGTGCCGTGGACGCGGTGGAACGAGAAGGTGTGGAGGTCCGCCTGGATGCCCGCGCCCCCGCCGCTGTCGGAGCCGGCGATGGTGAGCGCTGTCGGGACGGGCTGGGAGGTCTGCATGCGCCGCATGCTGGAGCAGCCCGCTGGTGGGTGC
The DNA here is from genome assembly GCF_021412625.1 of Myxococcus stipitatus. The sequence goes on from NZ_JAKCFI010000013.1 coordinate 25,079, forward strand.
CACCCCAAACTCGTGGCCCCGGACCCACCCGCTGCGGGCCCGGGGCTCACCGTGAGTCAAACGACCGTCAGATGACGGTGCCCGTGGTCAGGAAGACGACCTCGGCCGCGAGCACGTCGCCCAGAGGAAGGGCACGTAGTGCAGCACGCGCGCCGTGCCGCCCGGGGTGTCGCGGTCCATGTCCACCCGCTCGAACTCGCCGAAGTAGCCGTCGAGCTTGAACGCGTCCATCGTGTCGCGCGCCAGCACCGCGGGCACGGTGCTCGTCGAGCCACTGGCCGTCACCACGTTGACGCGCATGTTGTGCACGCGGTGCCCCTTGCGCTGCGACAGCTCGAGGGACGCATCCACGTCGTTTGCTGGCGAGCTGAACGGAGGCCGCGGGTTTCCTTCGTACGGCGGCTGGCGGCGAGCCACGGCCGCGCCCCGGCTCGACCAGCGCCGGGGCGCGGCCCTGGTTGTCAGGGCAGGTTCATCGCGGCGACGTCGCAGGCGGTGAGCTCGCGGCCGTAGGTCCGGACATCGTCGAACGACGCCGGAATGCTGGAGAAGGTGCCCAGGCAGGCCGGCAGTCTGCGACCGATGCGGAACGAACTGGCGCCCGTGAGGTTCGTCGGCGCGGCGCTGGTCGCGGAGCCGACCAACACGCCGTCGATGTACACCTTGAGCGAGGTCCCGCCGCGGGTATAGGCGACGTGGTGCCAGTCGCCGTCGTTGAGCGGCGATGGAGAGACGTTGACACCTGCGCCGTTGGTGCCTGCCGCGTCCTGGTAGATCTCGAGTGACGCTGCCGAGGTGCCGCCGGTGAGCCTTGCCGAGAGGTAGTTGCCCGCGCTCCCGACCACCCGGTTCCCGATGAGATCTCCGCTGCCGGGGCCGTTGAAGGTCGTCTTCAACCAATAGCTCACGGTGAAGGCGTCCGTCCCGAATTGCCCGGGCGCGAGGCCGAAGTCGACATGGGCGTTGAGGTCGCACTGCTGGGTGGGCGTGAGCGTGACGGCGCCGGAGCCGTCGAAGCTGACCGTCCGCGACGCCGAACTGCCCAGCGTTCCGTTCGACGTGCCCGCCGAGTCCAGCGCCGTGCCGCCGCTGGCCTCGTCGAAGGTCCACCGGTGGGTGAGGCCGCTGGTCGTGTCGCCGACGAGCGGGCCACTGGTGCAGACTCCCTCCTGGCAGGTGTCCGGCTGGGTGCAGGCGTTGCCGTCGCTGCACGCCGTTCCATTGGGGGCCGCCGGATGGGAGCACTGCCCGGTCGACGGATCACAGGTGCCCGCGATATGGCACGCGTCGAGAGGCTCACAGACCACCCCCGCGCAGAGGTCGGGCTCGCAGGTGTAGCTCCCGGGCGTGTTGACGCAGATTTCGCCCGGCGGGCAGTTCGCCGTCCCGTTGGCGCACTCGTCGATGTCGGTGCAGACGCTCGGCTGTCCCGCGCAGGTGTAGCCCGGCTCCACCTCACAGACGCTGTTGCAGCCATCTCCAGAGAGTTGATTGCCGTCGTCACAGACCTCGAATCCGCCCAGCACCCCATCACCACAGATGGGGCGTAGCGACGTCTCCACCGCGTCCACCAGGTAGAGCGCGAGAACCGAGCCCCGCAGGCGGACGTAGCGATAGGGCATGTTCCCCGGGTACGTCGCCACCGCGATATGCGTTCCCAGGCCCAGCTCCACCAGGTGCAGCGGGCTGGAGCCGATGAAGGTCCCATCCGCCTTCAGGAAGTCCACCTGGGCGACCAGCGCCAGCGACAGGCCCTGGTAGTAGACGCGCAGGTCGCCGGTGCCTTCCTCGCCCTGGCCCAGGTCCAGCACCAGCGCCGTGTTGAGCAGGCCCAGCAGCGTCGCGGCCTGCCCGTCCGGAGCGCCCAGGGACGCGCTCGCGTTGAGCACCGTCGCCGTGGTGCCCGGCGCCACCGCGTCCGCATACGGGTCCCACGTCAACGAGGCTTCCGGACGCGCATGCCGCAACGCCGCGTCATTCTCTTGCGACACCCCAGCTTGCGGAGGGCGGGCCTTTTCCTCCAGGGATTCCACACCACACGCCCCCAGCGACAAGGTCAGCGTCACGCACAGCCCCCACGACCACGGCATACCAGGACGGCTTCGCATCGAATGTCTCCCCCCGAGGAGCAGGATGAAGCCCGGAATGGACCGCTCCCCCCTCGCGGAATGGATGACATTACTCCTGGCTCCCGACTGTTCGGCGCGCAACATATGGATGGCCAACGTTCGCTGGCGACCAGCCGACAAGCATTCGAGGGCCATCGACAGCACGTCAATGACATGCAGCTGCCCGTCTCGGCGAATCGACGGCCGTGATGGGAAGTGCGGCGGCGTGACTCACCGGTCCACGCGAACGGCTCAAACCCGGTGGACACCTCCTACACGCAATCTCTCTCGCAGGGTTGCCCCTTCCTCATCGTACCGGTAGTGCTCCTTGGATTAGCATCCGCGCACCATGCCCCGCTCCCGTCTCCCCGCTGGCAGCGTCCTGGTGTCCCTGGTCCTCCTCCTGCTCGTCCCGCTCGGCGCCGCCGATGCGCGGACCACCCTCGTCAAGGAGGAGGGGCGCTGGCGGCTCCAGGTGGACGGCAACCCCTACGTCGCCAAGGGGGTGACGTTCAGCGGCACCAGTTCGTCCGCGGCGTATGACGAGGACTGCGCGCGGCTGGCGGCCCTGGGCGTCAACACGCTGCGGACCTGGGGCGTGGGCCCGGAGACCCAGGCGCTCCTCGACGCGGCGCACAAGCATGGCCTGAAGGTTCTCGTGGGGTTGTGGATGCGCCATGGCCAGCCCGGCGCGGAGGACGACGACTCCTTCGACTACCTCACCGACACCGCGGGCATGAAGAAGCAGCACGCCGACACGCTGGAGGCGGTGCGGCGCTACAAGGGACACCCCGCGGTGCTCGCCTGGGGGCTGGGCAACGAGGTCATCCTCAACAGCCCGAGCGACGCCGCGAAGGAGGCCTACGCCCGCTTCCTGGAGAAGGTCGTCCAGGACATCAAGAAGGTGGACGCGGACCACCCCGTGGTCTCCGTGGATGCGTGGGTGCTCGCCGTGCCCTGGTGGGAGAAGTTCGTCCCGTCGCTGGATGCGTACGGCCTCAACGTCTACGGGCGGGGCGTGCAGGTGCTGCCCGCCGAGCTGAAGAAGCTGGGCGTCACCAAGCCCTGGCTCGTCACCGAGTTCGGCGCGCAGGGCGAGTGGGACGCGCCCAAGGACGCGAACGGCATTCCCCGCGAGCCGGATGACCAGGAGAAGTACGCCATCATCGTCGACGCCTGGACGAAGCTCCTCGCGCCCCACGTGGCGGCGGGCGACTGCCTGGGGCTGTTCGTCTTCAACTTCAGCGCGACGTTCGACCACACGAGCCTGTGGCTGGGCATGTTGTCCGGCAGGTCCACCCGTCCCGCCTGGCACGCGGTGCGCGAGGCCTACTCCGGCCAGAAGCCCCCCACGCCCCTGCCGGAGGTGAAGGGGCTCACCGTGCGCGGCGTGAGCCGGGAGCCCGAGGGGGCCTGGGCGGACGTGCTCTTCGAGGTGAAGGACGCGACGGGGCGCCCCCTGGAGGTCTCCTTCGCCTACAACTTCCGTGGCGCCGCCACGCGCTTCGAGCGCGGCGAGGTCATCCGCTTGAAGTCGAAGCCAGGCCCCACGCCCGACTCCTGGCGCGTGCGCGTCCCCTCCACCGTGAAGGGCCCCATCAAGCTCTACGCCTTCGCCAAGGACGCGGCCGGCAACCTGATGATGGCCACCAGCTCCATCGCCGCGCCCGCCAACAGGTGAGTCGGAGGGGAGGGGCGCACGCCCCGCCCGTGACATTTTCGGGGGCCAGCCTGTCGGGATTGGGTGGAATTTTCAGTTGATAAGAAATTGAGTGCTTGATGGGTCATTCGCGCTTTAGGGTGGTCGCGAATGTCCCTGGTTCCCCCTCCGCGCTCAGGCCCTTCCGACGACTCGAAGTCCGTGCCTCTCCCCAGGTGGAGGTGGCGCCGGAGACTGGGGCTCGTCGGGTTCCTGGGGCTCTTGGGCGTGGGCGCGGGGTGGGTGTGGTGGCCTCGGATGGGAGGCGGCGCGGCGGGCGATGGGGGTCGGGAGGGCGAGGCCGTGTCGCGCGGAGGGCCCGCTGTGGCGCGCGCCGCTGGAGGGAAGGGGGGGACGCCGGCATCCGAGGACGCGGAGGCCGCGGCGCCCCGCCACGACGCGACGACCTGTTGGAGCGACCTGGAGCGCTTCGACGCGGACGTGCGCATCGACACCTTCCGGGAGTGGGCCGCGCCCCTGCTCGCGTCGAGGGATCCGCTCGTGCGCATGTACCTGAAGGAGCGGCTCACCGAGCTCATCGGCGGTGACGCGGGGCGCGCGCTGGAGGTGCTCGCGTGGACGCGGGACGCGGGGCCGAAGGAGTTCAAGGTCTTCTCCATGGCCTTGAAGGACGCGGAGGCGGTGCACCAGCCGGAGGTCGCGCGGCGCATCCTAGAGCTGGGGATGGACGAGGCGCTCGAGCCGGAGCGCCGCGCGGGGGTGCTGTCCGCGCTGGACACGCAGCGCGCGCTCTCCGCCGACACGCTGACCCGGCTGACGGACTTCGCGAAGGACCCGGCCTCCGGCGAGGCGGGCTGGGCCGCGGCGCGCACCATCGCGCGGGTGATGCGCAACGACCATGCGCGCGCGGCGGACGTCGCGCCCTACCTGGACGGCCTGTTGACCATCGGCACGCAGTCCCTGGACGAGCACGTGCGCTACATGGCGCTGTCGACGCCCATGGAGACGGCGCCCGTGCTGGACGCGCGCGCCACCGAGCGCTACGCCCGGGTCCTCACGTCGGAGGGCAGTCCGGACGGACGGGGCGCGGCGGCGCACAACCTGGCGCTCTCCGGGAACCCTCGGGAGGTCCTCGAGACGTTCGAGCGCGCCTTCGGTTCCGAAGCGGATGTCTGCGTCCGCTGGGCGATGTTCCGTTTCTCCGCGCGCGCCGCGGGGCGGGACGCGCTGCCCGTCATGGCCCGGATGGCGCTCACCGACCCCCGCTTCCAGCCGACGTACCAGGACTTCGAGCGCATCTACGCCAGCGGTGTCGTGGACTTCGAGCGCGTGTGGCTCGCGCTCCCGGACCAGGACCCCTACGGCTGTCTCCACCGTGACTGAGCCGGGAGCCCCTTCATGAATCGTCGTCGCCTTCCCTCGCTCCTGGTGCCGTGGCTGCTGTGGGCGCCCGTCCACGTCGCGTGGGCGCAGACCCCCGCCGGGGAGCGTTCACCCGAGCTGCGCGCGGAGACGTGCTCCGTCGAGGGGCTGATGGACTCCATCCGACGGGGGATGCGGTCGAAGTCCCCGGCCTACCAGCGCTACCTGCGCGAGCTGTTGAAGGAGTCCGCCGTCACGCTGCCGGAGGCGCAGCTGCGCGCGGCGTTCGAGCGGGAGACGGAGCCCACCATGGTGGAGCACCTGGCCGCTGCGCTGGCGGCGAAGACCGACCGGGGCGAGGGGCCGGAGACCCTGCGGCTCGTCGCGAAGCGGGCGCTGGAGGACGCGGATCCGGCGGTGCGCGCCGCGGCCACGCGGGCCCTGCGGCGCACGAGCGCGGAGGAACTCACCGGGGACATGTACCAGCGCCTCGTGCGGGACGCGTCGCCGGAGGTGCGGATGGAGGCCGCGACGAACCTCGTCGAGGACAACCAGTTCGTCTACGCGGGCGCGCATGGGCCCGCCTCAGACGTGGCGGTGGATGCGGCGGTGGCGTCGTCGGACCCTCGGGTGACGGCGCGCATCCTCGGCAACATCTCCACGGCGCCCATCAGCGCCCAGTCCGCCAACCGCCTCCACGCGCTGGTGGACAGCGACGACGCGCGGGTGCGGGCGGCGGCGGTGACGGCGCTGGGCGGCGTGCCCGCGACGGAGATGGAGCGGGCCCGGCGGACGCTGGTGGCGATGTACCGCGACGAGCCGGACGTGGAGGTGCGGGCCGCCATCCTCCAGGGCATCGCCCGGCTGGGCTTCGCCAGCGCCATCCCGGAGCTGCGCGCGCTGCGGGGCGTCGACCCCCGGCTCACCGCGGAGGCCGACGCATGGATTCGGGTCCTGGGTACCGGTCTTCAGGAGTGGAGCCTGCTCCTGAGGGAGAAGCAACGCATGGGTCAGGCTCATTGAGCAGTCACTTCGGGGCCGCGACAGGCGGCCCGAAAGGAACAACGATGCGTAGCTCCAAGACGCGCCTCGCGGTGCTCGCGGCCCTGACGGTCATCCCGACCGCCGCGGTCGCGTATACTGCCGTCGCCCCGTATCCCAGCACCGTCTCCGCGACCACGTACTACTCGAGCGGCGCGTACCACGGCGCCGTGGACGTCGCGAACTCCCGCTGCAACTACTGGGGCGCCCAGACGGGCGTCTCCGCCACCGTCTACTGGACGGTGAAGGTGCGCACCTCCGGCGTGGTGTGCCAGGGCAACGGCAGCGGCAATCAGAACGAGGCGCTGCTCAACCTGGGGAGCGGTTGGTCCTTCCGTCAGTGGCACTGGATCAAGACGAGCGACTCCTACAACCGCACGTGCAACCGCTGCCAGGTCGGCAACCTGGGAGGGACTGGCAACGTCACCGGTCCCCACTCCCACTTCCAGAAGGACCAGTACGGCACCAAGAACACCTCCTGGTATTCGTCGTACACCTCGAAGGGCGAGGCGCTCGATCGAGGTGAGCTGATGGGCTACATCTAGTCGTTGCTCCGGCCTCGGCCGGTCCTGGCCGGGGAGGGGGCCGTGGGGTCCTCTCCCCGAGCCGGTGGGCGACTGGCCGTGCGTCAACATGACGCGGCGCCGCGCCGGGGGCGGCCGAGGTATGAAGGGGCGTGCTCCGTCCGCCCTCACACCCCCCGGCGGTCCCGCCCGGCACGCCGCTGTCGAGGCCGCAGACGCCCCGCGCTTCGTTCCACCGCTCCGCCCAGGAGCTGGCGGACCTGTTGTCGTCCACCGCCATCGCGCTGAACTGGATGGTGAAGCTGCGCTGGCACGCGGTCGGAGGACAGGCCCTCAGCGTCCTCATCGCCACGCACGTCTTCGAGCTGGAGCTGCCCGTGCTCCCGCTGCTGGCGTTGGTGGCGACGACGGGGGTGTCCAACATCCTGCTGATGCTCTGGCTGCGGCGCCACCCCGTCGTGCACCCGCACCACATGGGCGTCGTGCTCGCGTTCGACACGGTGCTGCTGACGGCGCTGCTGTCGCTGGCCGGCGGGCCGGACAACCCGTTCGGCATGTTGTACCTGCTGCACGTGGCGTTGGCGGCGCTCGTGCTCGGGCCCCGGTGGACGCTGTTCCTGGCGGCGCTGGCGGTCCTGGGGCCCGCGTTGGTGCTGCTGTGCCACATCCCGCTGCGGGAGGCCGCGCATGGCGCGGGGAGCTGGTCCGCGGGCGCCCGCCACACGATGGGGATGTGGGTCGCCTTCACGCTGTCGGTGATGCTCATCGCGTTGATGGTGGCGCGCGTGTCGGGGGCGCTGCGGGAGCGGAACATGGAGCTGGTGCGCACGCAGCTGCTCGCGGCGCGCGCCGAGCGGCTGGCGTCCCTGAGCACCCTCGCCGCCGGGGCCGCGCACGAGCTGGGCACGCCGCTGGGGACCATCGCCATCGCGGCCAACGAGCTGGAGTCGCTCATCCTGGAGGATCCGCAGGAGGCGCTGGAGGACGCGCGCCTCATCCGGGACCAGGTGGAGCGCTGTCGCGACATCCTGGAGCGAATGAGCGCCCGGGCCGGACAGACCCAGGGAGAGCTCCCGGAGCCGACGACGACCGGCGCGGTGCTCGGCCGGCTGCGCGAGCAGCTGGGGGCGGGAGAGCTGGCGCGCGTCCGGTTCGACGAGAGCCCGGACCTGCCCCTCTTCCTGCCCACGCGCGGCCTGGTGCAGGTGCTGGCCAACCTCGTGCGCAACGGCCTCCAGGCGAGCGAGGCCACCCAGGCCCGGGTGTCGCTGCGGGTGCTGGAGGCGGACGGCTGTCGCGCCCGGTTCTTCGTGGAGGACCAGGGCTGTGGCATCCCGCCGGAGCTGCTGCCGAGGCTGGGCGAGCCCTTCTTCACCACCAAGCCCGCGGGGCAGGGCATGGGGCTGGGGCTGTTCCTGAGCCAGACCTTCGCCACGCTGTGTGGGGGGCGGCTGGAGCTGGCCTCGGACGTGGGCAAGGGGACGTGCGTGATGTTGGAGCTGCCGACCCGGAAGGAGGCGCTCCATGTCGCCGCCTGAGGCGTCCCCGGTGGTGCTCGTCATCGACGACGACGAGCCGTACCGCGACCGGCTGGTGCGGGCCTTCGGACGCAAGGGCTTCGCCGCGCACGGCGCCGCCAGCGCGAGCGAGGCCCTGGAGCGCGCGCCGGTGCTCCGCCCGCGCTACGCGGTCATCGACCTGCGCCTCCCGGACGGCTCGGGGTTGGATCTGGTCCGCGAGCTGAAGGCGTTGGACGCGCGCATCACCCTGGTGGTTCTCACCGGATACGGCAGCATCGCCACCGCGGTGGAGGCGGTGCGGCGGGGCGCGACGCACTACCTGTCGAAGCCCGTGGACGTGGACGACATCCTGCTCGCCTTCGCGGGAGCCACCCTCCCGGCCGGAGAGGCGGCGGCGCGGGAGCACCAGGTGCCCTCCCTGGCGCGCGCCGAATGGGAGCACATCCAGCGGGTGCTCGCGGACTGTGGCGGCAACATCTCCCAGGCGGCGCGGCTGTTGCGCATCCAGCGCCGCAGCCTCCAGCGCAAGCTGTCCAAGCACCCCGTGCGGGAGTGAGGCCCACGCGGGGGGTGCGTCACCAAGACGCACGAGGCGCCCGAGCGCGGCGGTTAGTGTGACGCGCATGCTCTATCCCACGGTCCTCTGGCTGCACTCGTGGCTCCGCTGGGGCGTGGTGTTGCTGGGGCTCGCCGCGCTGGGAGGCGCGCTGGTGGGGTGGGGGCGGGGGCGTGGCTGGACGGGCACGGACCGGCGCCTCCAGGTGGCGTGTGTCTCCGCCTTCGACCTGCAGATGCTGCTGGGCCTGTTGCTGTACTTCGGGCTCAGTCCGTTCACGCCCGTGGCCACGGGTTCGCTGCGCGCGGCCATGGGGGTTGCGACGCTGCGCTTCTTCGGCATCGAGCACCCGACCGTGATGCTGCTGGCGGTCGTCGCCGTGCATGGAGCCTCCGCGCTCAGCCAGCGCGCGTCGACGCCCGAGGGGCGCCACCGAGTGTGGGCCCTGGGCCTGCTCGTCGCGATGGGGCTCGTCGCGGTCGGCATCCCCTGGGCCGGGCTGTCCCACGGTCGTCCCCTGTTCCGGAGCTTCTGAGGTCCGCGCGCCATGCTCGAACTCCTCTGGGTGCTCATGCTGCTGCCCGCTCCGGGCGAGCCCGTGCCGCCCGGCCAGGACGGCGACGGCGCTCCCCCCAGGCGCGGGACGACGGATCGAGGCGCGACGGTGGGGCCCCGAGTCGCGCCACGGCCTCCTCCGGCGCGTGGCGCGAGGACCCGGTCCCGGGCCCGGAGTGTCGCCTCCCGGACGCGCCGCGTGCGTGGGCGCGCCCCGACCTGAGGTCGCTCACGCGTTGCGTGCGAGTCCTACCCCGGTGCCCGAGGCGTGGCGCCACGCGTCGGGAACATTCGGCTTGTGATGGAGGGACACATGCCGGAATCTCCTCGTGATGAAGCCAGCTCATCCGGTCGTGGCCTCGCTGCTCGTCCTCGTGAGTGCCGGAGCCTGTCGGAAGCAGCCGTCCTCCGACACCGCGCGCTGGGAGACGCTTCCCCAGGCGCAAGCCGGTCAGCTCCGCCCGCTCGACGCCTTCGCGCGCATCGAGGACCGGGAGCAGCGCTCGCGGGCCCTGTTCCTCGAGGCCAGTCGCGTCTTCTTCCATCCGCGCTGCGCCAACTGCCATCCCGCCGGTGACACGCCGCTCCAGGGCAACGCGGGACTGGCCCACGACCCTCCGGTGACGCGCGGTCCCGAGGACCGCGGCGCGGTGGGCATGGAGTGTTCCGGCTGCCACCAGGACCGGAACCTGGAGCTGGCGCGCGTGCCCGGGGCACCCAACTGGCATCTGGCGCCGCGCTCCATGGCCTGGGTGGGCAAGACGCCCCGTCAGGTCTGCGAGCAGCTCAAGGACCCGGCGCGCAACGGAGGCAAGACGTTGGCGCAGCTCATCGAGCACAACGCCCATGACGAACTGGTGGCGTGGGGTTGGAACCCGGGAGCGGGACGCGAGCCCGCGCCGGGGACGCAGGAGCACTTCGGGCGCATCGTCGCGGCCTGGGTGGAGACGGGCGCCGAGTGCCCGGGCGAGGAGGCACGGCCATGACGATGCTCAAGGTTCGCGTCAACGGTGAGGAGAAGGAGCTCGACGTCGACCCGGAGATGCCGCTCTTGTGGGCGCTGCGGGACGTGCTGGGCCTGACGGGCACCAAGTACGGCTGCGGTCAGGCGCTGTGTGGCTCGTGCAGCGTGCACCTGGATGGTCAGGTGGTGCGCGCGTGCGTGACGCCCATCCGCCGCGCGGAGGGGCGCTCCGTCACGACGATTGAAGGCCTCTCTCCGGACGGGGGGCATCCGCTGCAGCGCGCCTGGGTGGAGCTGGGCGTGCCGCAGTGTGGGTTCTGCCAGTCCGGTCAGCTCATGTGCGCCGCGGCGCTGCTGGCGAAGAAGCCCCAGCCCACGGACGCGGACATCGACCAGTCGCTGGCGGGCAACCTCTGCCGCTGTGGGACGTACACGCGCATCCGCGCGGCCGTGAAGAAGGCCGCGGGCATTCCGGACGCGAAGTAGGGAGGACGCGATGAGCCAGCCAGTGACGTTGACGCGTCGTACCTTCCTCGAGGGGCTCAACCTGTCGGTGGGCGGCCTGGCCCTGGGGCTGGGGCCCACGCTGACGGAGGCGGAGGCCCGCGCGAAGGCCGCGCCCGCCGTGCTACAGCCCAACGTCTTCGTCCATGTGGCGACGGATGGGGTGGTCACCATCGTCTGCGCCCGCTCGGAGATGGGGCAGGGGGTGCGCAGCTCGCTGCCGGTGCTCGTCGCGGACGAGCTGGGCGCGGACATGGCCCGGGTGCGGGTGCTCCAGGCGGATGGCGACAAGGTCTACGGCGACCAGAACACGGATGGCTCGAGCAGCGTCCGAGGTGTCTACGACGACGTGCGCCGCACCGGCGCCACCGCGCGCGTCATGCTCGTCACCGCGGCGGCGAACCGCTGGAAGGTGAAGCCCTCCGAGTGCGAGGCGCGTGACCACGCGGTGTTCCGCCGGGGCACCCAGGAGTCCATTGGCTTCGGGGAGCTGGTGCGCGACGCGGCGAGGTTGCCGGTGCCCCGGGCGGAGGACGTCCCGCTGCGCCCGCGCGCGGAGCTGCGCAACGTGGGTGGGGACCTGCCGCTGCTGGATGGTCCCTCCTTCGTCAACGGCACGGCCGTCTTCGGCGCGGACATCACGCTGGAGGGGATGCTCGTCGCGGTGGTGGCCCGCCCCGCCGTCGTCGGAGGCCGGGTGGCGCGCTTCGACGCGACGCGCGCGCTCGCGGTGCCGGGCGTGAAGCACGTGGTGGAGATTCCGGCGCCGAAGGCGCCCTACCTGTTCCAGTCCTGGGGCGGCGTGGCGGTGCTGGCGGACAACACCTGGGCGGCGATGCGCGGGCGCGAGGCGCTGGACATCACCTGGGAGGACGGCGGGAACGACACCTACGACTCGGCGGCGTTCCGCGAGACGTTGCTGGCGTCCGTGCGCAAGCCGGGCGAGGCGTTCCGCCAGGTCGGCGACGTGGACGCGGCGTTCGCGAAGGCCGCGCGGGTGGTGGAGGCGGAGTACTGCACGCCGCACCTGCCGCACGCGCCCATGGAGCCGCCAGTGGCGCTGGCCTGGGTGAAGGACGACTCCTGCGAGGTCTGGGCGCCCACCCAGCACCCGCAGGCGGCGCGCGCGGAGGCCGCGCAGGTGGCGGGGCTGCCCGAGGAGAAGGTGGCGGTGCACGTCACGCTCCTGGGCGGTGGCTTCGGTCGCAAGTCGAAGGCGGACTTCGTCGGGGAGGCCGTGTACCTGTCGAAGCAGGTGAAGGCCCCGGTGCGCGTGCAGTGGACGCGCGAGGACGACATCCGCCACGACTACTACCACACGACCGCGGCCCAGCGGCTCAGCGCCGCGCTGGACGCGCAGGGCCGGCCCACCGCGTGGCTGCATCGCACGGCGTTCCCCTCCATCCGCTCGACGTTCTCCAACGACGTGACGGGGCCGGCGTTCCGCGACCTGAACCAGGGCGTGCTCGACCTGGCGCTGGCCATCCCCAACGTCCGCGCGGAGGCGTGCCAGGCGCTGGCGCACGTGCGCATCGGCTGGCTGCGCTCGGTCTACAACATCTTCCACGCGTTCTCCGTGGGCTCGTTCATGGACGAGCTGGCGCATGCCCGGGGGATGGACCCGCGCGACAACCTGTTGGACGTGGTGGGGCCGGCGCGGCACATGTCGCTGACGGAGCTGGGCGTGCCCAAGCTGCCGAACTACGAGGCGCCGCTGGAGAAGCACCCCGTGGACGTCGGCCGCCTGCGCCGGGTCATCGAGCGCGTCACGGAGCTGTCGCGCTGGAGCGAGCGGGAGAAGGACGGTCGCGCGCTGGGGCTCGCGGCGCACCGCAGCTTCCTGAGCTACGTGGGCGTCGTCGTGTCCATGAAGAAGGACGCGGCGGGGCGCGCGCGGGTCGACGAGGCGTGGGTGGTGGTGGACGCCGGGCTCATCGTCAACGCGGACCGCGTGCGCGCGCAGATGGAGGGCTCGGTCATCTTCGGGATGAGCCTGGCGCTCCATGGCGCCATCACCATGAAGGGCGGCGCGACCCAGCAGTCGAACTTCCGCGACTTCCGGCTGGTGCGCATCGCCGAGGCGCCGCGACGCATCCACGTCGACATCGTCCAGAGCGACCAGGCGCCCGGCGGCGTCGGCGAGCCGGGCGTGCCCCCGGTGGCTCCGGCCATCGCCAACGCGCTGTTCGCCCTCACGGGCACGCGCGTGCGGGACCTGCCCATCATCCGCTCGCATCCGGTGTGAGGAGGGCACCAACCCCGAGGAAGTGAACGGTCTGCTCCCTTCCTCGGGGGATTGTTGGAGTCCACGCCGCTCCCGCCTCGACGCTACCCCATGGAGGACGGCAGGGGGCGAACGCCTTTCAGAGCAGGAGCGAGGGCGTCGCCGTCAGGCCGCTCGTCGGCAGGCCGCTCCCGAACTGGCCGTCGTCATTGTAGCCCCAGACCCAGACGGTGCCGTCCTGCAGCAGGCCCACGAAGTGTTCAGCTCCGACAGCCACGCTTCGCCCATTGCCCAATGCGCCGACTTGCACTGGGACGTTGGTTGTCTGGCCTTGGCCTCCGAACAGGCCCCAGGTCCAGAAGGTGCCGTTGGTCAGCACCGCCGCGGATTGGTCGGCGCCGGCCGCCACGGCCTTCACTCCGCTCAGCCCCTGGACCTGCACGGGCCAGGGCGTGCCATCGAAGGAGCCATTTCCCAATTGACCATTGCTGTTGGCGCCCCACGCCCACACGCTCCCGTCATCACGAAGCGCCAGCGTGTGGTAGTACCCCGCCGCCACGGCCTGTACCCCGGTCAGGTCTTGGACAGGGGCCGCGTACAGGCGCTTGTAGGGGTCTCCGCCGCCCAGCTGTCCGGTGCTGTTATCGCCCCAGGCCCAGGCCCTGGGGTCGAACTCGCGGATGCCCAGGGAGTGGCTCGCGCCGGCCGCGATGGCCACCGAACTCAACATCCCGTTCACGGGAACAGGGGTGAGTCTCGAATCGATGGTGGCGTCCCCCAGCTGGCCGAACCAGTTGTACCCCCAGGCCCGGATGAGGCCGTCGGAGTGCAGCGCCAGCGAATGGAGATGCCCCGCTGCCACGGTCACCGCGCCGCCAGGACCTTGGACTTGAACAGGCGCGAGCCGGTTGGTGGTGGTGCCGTCGCCCAGCTGCCCCGTGCTGTTATCGCCCCAGGCCCAGAGGGTGCCGTCGGCGCGGACGGCGAGCGAGTGGATGGCGCCCGTGGAGATGGCAACGACGTTGGTCAGTCCTTGCACCTGCGTGAGCGTGGAGGTCGCCGAGATGGAGCCGGTCCCCAACTGTCCATGGTCGTTCTTCCCCCACCCCCAGACTGTGCCGTCATTGCGCAGCGCAAGTGAGTGGGAATTGTTCGCGGTGACCGCCTTCACGTTGCTCAGGCCCTCGACCTTCATCGGAGTGAGTCGCTGCCGGAAGGTCCCATCCGCGCGCTGCCCGAATCCGTTGTTCCCCCAGGCTCGCGCGGTCCCGTCGGAGCGCAGCGCCAGCGAGTGGACTCCTCCCGCTGAGACGGTCAGCACCTGGGTCAGTCCTTGGACCTGCACCGGGCTGGAGCGGGCACTCGTGGTGCCATCTCCCAACTGGCCCACGTCGTTGTTTCCCCAGGCCGACACGGTGCCATTGGCATGCACCGCCAACGCGTGGTCGTAGAAGCCCGCGGAGACGGCCTTCACGTCATTCAGCCCTGGCACCTGCTTCGGCGACGCTTCGTTTGTCGTGGTGCCGTTCCCCAGTTGCCCCTGGGCATTGTTCCCCCAGGCCCACACCGTGCCATTCGAGAGGACGGCCAGGGAGAATGCGTTGCCTCCATCCACGGCCACGATGTCGCTCACTCCGGGGACCTGCACCGGCAGCAGACGATTGGTCGTGCTGCCATCCCCCAACTGCCCGGAGTTGTTCATGCCCCAAGCGAACAGGACGCCGTCGTCGCGCAAGGCCAGGGAGTGGGCGAATCCGGCGGACACGGCCACGATTCGGCTCAGTCCCTGCACCGGCAACGGCGTGGAGCGCCCGAACCAGGTATTGCCATCCCCCAACTGACCCGAGCTGTTCGCTCCCCAGGCCCAGACGGTGCCGTCATCGCGCAGCGCCAGTGAGTGCGCGCCGCCAGTGGCGACCGCGACGACTCCGGTCAGGCCTGGCACCTGCACCGGCGTGTTGCTTCCGGTGTAGCTCCCGTTCCCCAGCTGACCGTCGGAATTGTCGCCCCAAGCCCAGACCCGGCCGTTCGAATCCACCGCCAGGGCGTGCGAGGTACCCGGAGCCACGGTCACGATTCCACTCAGCCCTGGCACCTGCTCCGGGAGGTACCGATTCAGAGGAACGGAGCCATCGCCCGTCGGCCCCGCGCCCGAGAGCCAGACCGTGCCATCCAGGCGGCGCACCAGGGAGAAACTCCCGCCGGCCACGAGTTCGGCGCGGTCCGCCACCGTCACGGTCCGAATCGGGGTGTAGTCGGAGTAGGCCCCGTTGGGCGTCAGTCTGCCCCTGGACCGGTACTCGTAGGTCCCGGCGCTGACGGGAGGGAGCCTGAAGCTGGACAGGTTCGTGCGCTGGACCACGGTCCAGGCTAGGGTGCCCTGCTTTCGATACTCGAAGACGTGCTCGGGGCTGTCGCCCAACGCGGGTGGATGGCAATTGGGGCAGGGGAGGGGCTCCGTGGACACGGTCAACATCCTCGAGCCAGAAGGCGAGACACTGGCGAGGTATGGATAGACCTTGTAGGTGTTGGGCGTCAGGGAGGTCGTATTCGCCACGGACGTGGCCAGGGGCCATTCGTCGCAATCCGTTGCGAGACGGTAGTTGGTGGTCAGGTTGGCGGCGGTGCAGTAATTCACGCCGGCCATGCTGGCCGAATATTCGACCCGGTATCGGGTCATCGCGATGCCCGAGCCGGGATGTGTGAAGGTCTCGAGCTGCGTCACGGAGAGGGGGACATTCTGGTTCGCGCCGCTGTCGAATCTCACCCTTCCGTAACTGCTGCTGGACGTGGCATCGACGGCAATGCCAGAGGGGATGTCGTGCGTCCAGGAGACGCGGATGGTGCTGGGCTGCGGAGCGCCCGCGCCACAGGCTGAATAGTCGAGCGTAAACCCCTGATAGACGATGCCGTGGTTGTCGATGTAGTCGTCGCTGCAGCCGACATAATCCAATGCGGCCTTGGAACCGGTTGTCGGACTGCCAGCCGCCACGGGCTCCTGATTGCCGCACCCGGTCGCGGTGATGACAAGCAGATGGCACACAGCGAGAAGCAAGGCGGAAACTCTCATTGCAACGGGCCTCCTGGTGGATGTGCTTCGCTGTCGATGACTCCCGACCTGCTCCGGACGGAGAGGGAAGACAATGTTGGTATATCTCGTTTTTCTTAGTTTGTGATGATGAGGCCGTCCTCGCGGATGGCGGCGTGGAGCGCGCCGTGGTGGAGGCTGACCGCCTGACGGGGCTCTACTCGCGGCTCGTCGCCGAGGAGCCTCCGCGCGAGCTGTGTATCCTGGTGGACCTGACCTCGAGGGAGTCGTCCATGCGGGCTCCGCACCCGGGGGGAGGTCCTCGCTCGTCCGGCCCTGATGGACCGGACCCTTTCGTCCTGATGACGCCGGGGCCGCGGTGCGCGGCGCTAGGAGCGGCGTTGGGGCTGGGTCGCGAAGAAGGGCTTCGCCGCGTCGTCGGCGGCCTTGCGGTACTCGGGGATGCGGCTCCGGTCCGCCGCGGCGAGCGCCTCCTTCAGCCGTGGCGCGTCGAAATCCCGCGTGTAGCAGGGCGTGCCCGGCTGCTGGCGCCAGGAGCCCTCGATGTCTCCCGCGTCGACCGGGTCGAAGCCGAGCTCGTCGATGAGGCGCATGACCTTCGCCTTGGCGGGAGGAGCCCCGGCGACGGGGAGCGCGATGCGGCCTGGCGCGCCCTGGGGCTGGCTCTTCTCGGCGAGGGACTTGGCGTAGATGTTGTTGAACGCCTTGACCACCGGCCTCCCGAGCTGCTGGCTGACCCAGGCGCTCTCGGTCTGCCCCCCTTCGAGCGCGGAGATGACGCCATCGCGGCTCGGGTAGTAGTTGCCGGTATCGATGACGACCACGTCGGCGGGCACGCCCTCGAAGAGGTCCTTCGGCAGATCCATCACCGCGCGCTGCGGGATGGTGACGACCACGAGCTCGCCGCTCCGCGCCGCCTGGGCCACCGTGACGGGCGTGGCTCCGATTTCGGCCGCGAGTTCGCGGAGCGTGTCCGGGCCACGCGAGTTCGCGAGGGAGACCTCGTGGCCCAGCTTCACCCACTTCCGCGCCAGCGTGGCGCCGATGTTGCCCGCGCCGATGATGCCAATCTTCATGTGTGCCTCCCGTGGAAGGGAGCCGGCGATGCGTGCTCCCGGCCGATTGGGCACGCCTGGTAACCTCCTCAGCCGGCGCCTGCCCGATGAAATGGAGGTCGCCGAGCGTTTGTCGCCTCCTGCGCGTGACTGCTCCGTGGCCCCGGTCGAAACCAGACTGTCGCGAAGGTCGCTAACCCAACGAACATGATTTTCGAACGGCCTCAGGCGATGCGCCTGAGGTCGGTGCGGCGCAGGGATGGACTGACGGAGCCGTGGCGATTGCGCGCGGTAAGGTAGGCATGCACTCGGACCATGAGTCGGGCCAGGGTGCGGCAGCGATGATTGGGGGTGGCATTGGCGTGCGGGTCGAGCCACACCCTCTCGAGTGGACCGAGGCGTTGTCGAGGACGAGGTGGAGGCGGGGCGCCCGTCGGTATTCACCCGCCAGGCGCCAGAGCCGTTGGATGAAGAGGGAGCTCGCCATGGACTCGCCCTCCACCCACGTCAGTTTCCCTGGCCGGACATTGAGCGCTCCAGTCAGGTGGCGCTTCTGGTTGTTGCCAGGCGTCACCACCACCTGTCGCTGCCCACCGCAGCAACGCCTGTCGCGGCTTCCTCTTCAACCACTGCCTACCTTTGCCCTCGGGCAGGGCCTTCTCGCTTTCCTGAAGGTCTCCCGTTCGGCGGCCGGGCGGCGGCTGCTCGCCGCGCCAGCGTCATCGCCATGTTGGTGGAGCTTCGTACGAGGCGCTCGTGGAAGAGGCTCGCAAGCCCATCAAGTCGTTCCTCGGGATCCGCAAAGTAGGAGCCGCGATAGGCTCGTGCTCCTCCGGCGGGGCGCCGGGACCTTCACAGGGCCCAGAACAAATGGGCTTGCTCCACTGGCACGGTGGACCGATGCCCATGCCCGCGGCCTTGTCCTCCCCAGACGTCGACGTCTCGGTTGGTTTCACCGAGGAGCTTCCCTCTTTCCCGCTCGTCCCTGTTCGCCGACTACACACTCATACGGACACGACCGAATGGAGGCAATCACTCCTGTTGTCGGTGCTCGATGCCGCTTCGGTCATCGCGATGCTGACGTTTGCCTTCAAGCTCCACGGCACGCGCGTCAGGCGGCCCAGTTGGCCCCGCCGCCCGAGCCGCCGCCATGACAGCTTCCGCCTTTGTCCTGGGCTACTCGCATGTCAGCCCGCACGACGTTCATCTCGGCGGACGGCCTGGGTAACCGCCCATCGGCTGCCGGGCCGCCGCCGTTGGTGGGGCTTCAATCCTCGCAGTAGCCAGGATGCTCGATGTCCGCCAGCAACGCCGGTCCATTGGGTGCCCATCCCAGCGCTGCCCGAGTGCGTTCGCTCGCGGCCGGCATGTCGGCCCCGGCGAAGTCCGCGAACCAGCCGAAATGCTCGCGGCCGCGTGGCTCGACCGGCACGCCCAAGCGGCGGCCGATGGCTCGAGCAATGTCGCGCATGGGGACGCCTTCTTCCGCGATCGCGTGATAGGCGCGTTCGGTCACGCCGCTCTCCAGCGCCAATCGATACAGCCTGCCGGCATCCGACACGTGCACGGCGGGCCAGCGGTTCGACCCCTCGCCGATGTAGGCGGATACGCCCGTCTCGCGCGCCAGCCGGATCAGAATGGGAATGAAGCCGTGGTCGCCCAGGCCATGGACGGAGGGCGCCAGCCGCACCGTGGCCGTGCGGATGCCGCGCTCCGCCAGCGCGATGGCCGCGGTCTCGGAGCGGCGCGGATAGTCGGGATGAGACGAGGGCACGTCGGCCTCGGTGGCGACGCGGCCGGGCGCCAACAGCGCCACGCCGGAGGTCACCAGCAGGGGTTTGTCCGTGCCGGACAAGGCCTCGCCCAGCGCTTCGATGGCTCGCTGGTCTTGCCTGGCGTTGTCGGCGAACTTCGAGAAGTCGTGATTGAAGGCCGTGTGGATGACGGCATCGGACCTTGCCGCCGCGTCGGCCAGGGCGGCCAGGTCGTCCAGGGTGGCGCGCAGCACCTGGGCGCCGGTCTGCGCCAGCCTCGCCGCCTTGTCTTCCGAGCGCGCCAGGCCAAGCACCTGGTGCCCGGCCGCCAGCAGTTCCTGGACCACCCGGGTGCCGACCCAGCCCGTGGCACCGGTAACGAATACGTGCATTCGCACCTCCTGTTTTCGTGTGGAGGCGCAGTGTGGGCGCGTTGAACATCCTGTTAAAGTCGAGAGATTGTCCAGGTATAACGTTCAACAGGATGGGCACATGGGTAAGGAGTCTTCGCTGGGCGCCTATCTGCGGGAGCGGCGCACCCGCCTCGATCCCGCCGCGCTGGGCTATCCGGCCGGCCGGCGACGTACGTCCGGACTGAGGCGCGAAGAGGTGGCGCAGCGCGCCAACATCAGCCCCACCTGGTACAGCTGGCTGGAGCAGGGCCGTGGGGGCGCGCCTTCGGCGCAGGTGCTGGACCGCCTCGCGCAGGCGCTGATGCTGACCGACGTCGAGCGCGAGCACCTGTTCCTGCTGGGGTTGGGGCGGCCGCCGGAGGTGCGGTATCGGCCCGTCGAAGGCGTCACGCCGCGCTTGCAGCGCGTGTTGGACGCCATGGGCGCTTGCCCGGCGATGGTGCGCACCGCGACCTGGGACATCGTGGCCTGGAATCGCGCCGCGGCGGTCGTGCTGACCGACTACGGCACGCTGCCGCCGGCTCGCCGAAACGTGCTGCGCCAGATCTTCCTGAACCCGAGGGCGCGCGAGCTCAACTTCGACTGGGAAGCGGTGGCGCGTTTCGTCGTCGGTGTGTTTCGCGGTGACGCGGCGCGCGCCGGGGCGGCGCAGACGGTGCAGCCACTGGTGGATGAACTGTGCCGTGACAGCCCGGAGTTCGCGGCGATGTGGCGCGACAACGATGTGAGGAGTTTCGGCGAGGGTGTGAAGCGGCTGCGCCATCCCGTGCTGGGCACCCTCGCGCTGGAGTATTCGTCCTTCGCGGTGGAGGGCCGACCCGATCTGGCCATGCTGGTCTACATCCCGGTGGATGAGGCGGATGCCGCGAAGATCCGCGAATTGATCGAGGACAAGGACGAATAGAAGAGAGGGACCCTGTCGGGGGCACGAGGAGGCAACCGCGGCGGAGGTGAAATGATGACGACGGTAACACAATTGCGTGCGACCGGTGTTCAGGAGGGCGCACCCGTCATTCCGCCGAGGAATTCATGTCGTGTCGTTTCTGGTACTTGTCGCTGGCGCTCTTCCTGTCGCTGATCGGTTGTGGTGACGCCGACCCCGAGCCGACCCTGGAGGGTGTCTGGACCACCGATGGCTACGGCTTCGTCGTGCGCATCGAGGCTGACACGGTCGCCATTCATGAGCTCACGACCGTGAGCTGCCTGCTCTCCACCTCGGGCCCGCTGGAGAACGGGAGTCTTCGCGCGGAGGGGCTGAGCTTCCGGCTGGAGAACGACAAGCTGCTGATTGAGGACGGTGGAACCCTCCACATCACGGGACATCGGACGCGGCTTCCAGAGGTCTGCACCCGGGCGCCGCTCCCCTCGAGCGACCCGGTGTTCAACTTCGAGGTGTTCTGGCGCACGTTCGCCGAGCAATACGCCCTCTTCGAACTCTACGGTGTGGACTGGGGAGCCCGGTACGAACGCTTCCGGTCGCGTGTCTCGGCCGACACGACGGATGACGAACTCTTCGCCATCCTGTCCGAGAGCCTCGCCCCCCTCACCGATGGTCACATCGGTCTCATCGGGGGAACGCGGCGTTTTCATCCCAAGGCCTATCCCGCGGACTTCGAGGCCCACCGCGCCGAAATCACGAACTACATCTTCGAGCACCTGCTGGCGGGGCCCGGCGTCACGGTGACCGCCGAGAGCCGGATGGCGTATCAGTCGCTCAACGAGCGCGTCGGATACATCTTCGTGACCCGGATGGACCAGTTCAGCTCCAATCCGACCGATGGCGCGGCGGGCAATGCGGAGGCGGCTGGTCGTGCCCTGGACGAAGCGTTGGAGGCGCTGTCCAGCAAGGATGCTCTCATCATCGACGTGCGCTTCAATCCAGGAGGCTACGACACCATCTCCTTGGCCCTGGCGAGCCGCTTCACCAACGTCGAGCGGATCGGCTTCTCCAAGAAGACCCGAGACGGGGACCGCTACACGCCGTTGAGGGAGTACCGCATTTCCCCGGCGGGTCCCCGTCAGTTCACCAAGCCGGTCTACCTGCTCACCAGTGGCGCGACCGCGAGTGCCGCGGAGAATTTCACCCTGGCGATGAGTGGCCTGCCGCAGGTGACCATCGTCGGCGACCGGACGATGGGGGCGCAGTCAGACATCCTCACCCGGCAGATGCCCAACGGCTGGACGTTCTGGTTGTCGCCCGAAATCTACTATGCGCCCGATGGTGAGGTGTACGAGCGTATCGGAATCCCTCCGGACGTGGAGGTCGCCCTGGACGCGGCGAGTCTCGTCGCGGGCACGGACCACATCCTCCAAGAGGCACTCCGGCTCGCGAACACAGGCGGCTGAAGCCGCGCCAGGGCAACCCCTCGGCTCTTGATGCGGCGGTCGCCTGCGCGGATGTCCACCAGCAGGCATCGGTGAAGCGGACGGGGGCCCTCAGCCTCAAACCAACCTGGCGAGTCCTGCGCGGGGAGCACGAACGCACGGCTCGCCGTCACGCTGACCGCGGGGAGCTACCCCGAGTTCATGACCCTGGAATAGCGCCGGGGCCTCACGGGCCGCCTGGCGATTTCTTCTTCAGGGCGTCCGACGTGTTCGCACTGCTGGACTTCTTGGGGGACATCTCCGGAGCGAAGCCGACCAGGATGTGTGCCTTGTCGAGCAGGTCCTGGGTGTTCCGCTTCCGCTCGCCCAGGGCCTTCACCTCCTTGCCTTTGAACTGGGTCGACGTGTCGAAGGTGATGGTCACGCTCTCGTCGGAGGACACGACCGTTGCCTCATGTTGGAAGGTCAGCCACTGCTTGATGACCTGGCGGTTGGGCGTGGTCGTGAACTCGAGCGTGCATCCGCCATTGGCGCAGTCGTGGGGATTGAGCACGGCGCGCATGATGGTGGTGATGCGCGTCCCGCGGATGTCCTGGACCTGGACCCTGTATTCCCATTTGTGCTTGGTCGCCTCCTTGTCCTCGGGGAGGGGGACGGTCGCGAGGTCCTCGAAGCGCAGGTTCCCTCCCACGGGCCCCATGGGAGAGACCAACTGGGAGATGTCCGGGAGGCTCGCCGTCTCGGGGTTGTAGATCCGCATCTTGGCGAGGTTGGCCTCGGACTCCTTCAGCGCGGCCTTCTTCTTGTCGAACTCGTCCTGCCTCTTCGCGAGCTCCTTGCGCGCGGCGTCGGTCGAGGTCGTCTGGGGCTTGGAGCGCAGTCGTTCGAGCGCGGCCTCCAGGGACTTGACCGTCTGTTCCTGCTGCTGAACCTCCGTCCACTTGTCCCTGTACGACTTCTCGATGGGCATGGAGGACCAGGTCACCCAGTAGATGCTGGCGCCCGGAGGGAGATCGGCCACGCTCTTGGGGCGCTTGAAGAAGGCTCCTGGCGCGCCCTGCTCCTGCAGCTTCTCGTAGTACCGGGCATTGCCCCGCAGGCCACCCGGTCGGTCATGTCCTCGGACGGCCTGCATGGAGGAGCCGAGCTGGTCGCACACCAGGCTCGTCGTCAGGGACGGGGAGAGGGTCTTTCCCTGCTCGGGGCGCCACAAGGTCGCTCCCTTGAATCCACCACCGGAGGAGACCCCCTTGTAGAGGTCCGAGAGGAGGAGGTTCCGCCAGATGGCCAGCTTCGCCGTCTCCTCGGGGGTGGCGCCCACCACCCCCTTCAAGCCTTGCTGCTTCCTCGCGCTCTCCCAGGCGGGGTCCGTGGTGTTCAACCTGAGCTGGGTGAACAGCTCGAGCTCCTTCCACACGGCGTCGGGGATCTGCCCGGCATCCCTCATCTCCTGAAGCAGCCCGAGCGCCTGCATGTCCTCGAGCTGGCCGAGTTTGGCCCTGGCGTTCTTCTCGTAGATGGCGACCAGCAGGTCCTGGCGACGCTTGCGTGCATCCTGGACCAGCGTCACGACGCTCGGGTCGAGCTCGGCCTCTCTCGCCGCGAGCGTCGTCTTCAACGCCGTGATGGCCTGCATCACGCTCGATGCCTTCGTCGGGTCGCCGCCCTGGTGTTGGAGCTCCAGGTAGTGCGCTTGAATCTGTGTGTCGAGCTTCTGGATCTCGGCGTACAGCTTTCCAGAGCGGTCGATGACGTCCTGTCGCTCGGCTGGGGTGCTGGCGCTCTCGATCTTCTTGAGCTTCTTGATCCGCTGGGCGAGCGCGGTTCCCTCCGTGTCCGCCAGGGTGCGCCGCTCGTCCGAGGTCAGCTTGAGCCCTGGTGCATCCAGGAGCGCCTGTCCCCGGGCCATGTAGCCCTGGCGAGCCTCCGGGGAGGCGTCCTTGATTTCGCGCGACTTGAGGCCTTGGAGGAGCTGCTGAGTGCTGTACCAGCTGTTGTGGGCGCTGGCATACCGCATGCCCGACAGGTGCATGACCGCATAGCGGCGGTCCGCGCTGAACCGAGCGCCGTCGGGACCATCGAACAGCTCCTGTACCGCTTGGACCAGCTGGTCATGGTCCATGGCCTCGATCTTCCGGGTGTACCTCCTGAGCCTCCACTGGGCGATGGCCGGGGCCTTGCCGCTCTTGACCTGGTTGAGGTTCTGGAGTTCAGCGGTCAGGCTCGTGATCGCGGCGTTTGTCGTCTTGAGGGCCGCGTTCAATCGCTTGTTCTCCTCCTTCAGGTCCGCCAGCTCCTGGGTGAGCCGCGCTATCGGCGTCTCGAGAGGCCCGAGGAGTTGGTCATACTTCGCCTGGTGGGCGGTCTGTTTCTCGTCCACCGCCTGCTTGCGCTCCAGCACGCCCTGTCTCTTCGCCGCCCAGAAACCGCGCTGCTGCTCGTACTCCTTGGTCCCGATCCTCTTCTTCGTCTTCTCGACCCAGTCCAGGTTCGTGTTCGCGGCGGCGATGTCCGCCTCCTGGCGCGCCAGCTGCTTCTGGAGATCCACCCGCTCCTGGTGGACGCTCCGCGCCTCGGGGTCCTTGTTCAGGACGTCCTGCTTCCGCGCCTTGGCCGTGGTCAGCTCGCGCTGCGCGTCGCGTTGCCTGCTTTCATTGGTGCTGATCGAACTCTTCGTGTCCTGGAGGTCCGTCCGAGCCTGGTCGAGCTGCTGCTGGACGTCTCCGAGCGCCGCCTCGACTTCTTGCTTCTCCTCGTCCGTCAGGGGGCTCTTGCGGCGCGGATCCATCTCCTGCTGGAGGTAGAGGAACTGACGCAGGCTCGCTTCGCGCTCGGGGTAGATCGTCGCGCGCAGGATGGGGTTCTGCCACTGATACTCATGGTCGGTCTTCAGGGCCGCCACCGTGGTGGGGTCCGTGACCTCCGGAACCGTCACGCCGAGCGCGGGCTGGCGCTGGAGGACGGCTGGCGCGCCGCCGATGGAGGGGAGTCGGGCCAGCGGCGCCGGGCCTCGATGAACGCCTCGCCCCGCGACCACCTGCTCGGCCACCCGGTCCGCTTCGCGCTCCGAGGCGTCCTGGGAATCGACGACCCGCTT
Source organism: Myxococcus stipitatus (assembly GCF_021412625.1). Next base: position 49,790 of record NZ_JAKCFI010000013.1, read on the forward strand.
GGGCGAAACATTCGCCCCGCCCGCGTGGGCTTGTTGCACGACGTGCGTGAGCTCATGGGCCAGGAGCCGGCGCCCGGACGTGGTGTGGGGCGCGTAGTTTCCCGCCCGGAAGACGATGTCGCGCCCCACTGTGTACGCGAGGGCATCCACCGCGCGTGCCGAGGCGTCCGCGCGCCCGTCGGCGTGCACGCGCACGTGGCTGAAGTCGTGTCCGAAGGCGGGCTCGAAGTCGGCCCGCAGCGCGGCGTCGAGCGGTTGGCCGCCGGAGCGGAGCACCTCGCCGACGATGGGAGGGATGGCCCCCACCTCTCCGCCGGAGCGCGCCTTGCGCTGGAGCACGCGCGCCTCCTCGTCCTCGCACTTCGCGCACTTGCGCTGGAGCAGGGCCCCGTGCGTGGGCAGGGCGGGGGGCGCTTCCTCGCACTTCGCGCACTTGCGCTGGAGCGGGGCCTCCTGCGTCGGCAGGGTGGAGGCCGTGCGGTCCGGTTCGTGTGCGCGACCCGGGGCCCGATTCGCCGCGCCAGTGGGGCCCACGGCGGAGCCGCTGTTCGGTGTCACGGGCGGAGCGGCGGGTGGCGGCGTGAGCGGGAGCCGGCTGAAGTCGAGGGCGCCGCGCGGGCCGGGCGCGAGGCTCTCGGTTCCCTCGGGAACGGGGGCGTCGCGGCGGGAGGCGTTGGACGGCTTCAGGGGCCGCTTGCCCGTGGGCGCCGGTGACTCACGGCCTGTGCTCGGAGCGAATGCGCGCATGATTGCCCAGGGGAAGCGGGGGCTGGCGTGACGTCCCGCGAAGCGTCAGAGCGGCGGTGGGCGAGGTTTCTCGAGCTTGGCGAACTCCGTCTGGGCGGCGCGCCAGATGTGGCTCATCCTCACGGGCGAGCCGTCCTCCGCCGCGAGGAAGGCGGCGTTGAGCGCGATGATGGAGATGTTGCCCCCCGCCACGCTCAGCTCCGCCAGCTTCGCGTAGTCCAGGTCCTGGGTGGGGGTCTGCGGCGGGAACACGCGCCGCCACAGCTCGCGCCGCTCGGCCGGCCCGGGGAAGGGGAAGTCCACCACGAAGCGCAGTCTGCGCAGGAACGCGACGTCGAGTGACTCCTTCATGTTCGTGGTGAGGATGGCCAGCCCCCGGTACGACTCCATCCGCTGGAGGAGGTAGCTCACCTCGATGTTGGCGTAGCGGTCATGACTGTCGCTCACCTCGCTGCGCTTGCCGAAGAGCGCGTCCGCCTCGTCGAAGAGCAGCAACGTCCCGCCTTCCTCCGCCGCGTCGAAGATGCGCCGCAGGTTCTTCTCCGTCTCGCCGATGTACTTGTTCACCACCTGGCTCAGGTCGATCCGGTGCAGGTCCAGCTTCAGCTCGTTGGCCAGGACCTCCGCGGCCAGCGTCTTCCCCGTGCCGCTCTGCCCCGCGAACATGGCGGTGATGCCCAGTCCCCGCGAGCTCTTGCTCCCCATGCGCCACGCGCCGTACACGCGCGCCCGGTGGCGGACCTGCGCGGCCAGCTCGCGCAGCAACTGCGTCTGGGGCTGGGGCAGGACCAGCTCCTCCCAGCTCGCGGACGAGGTGATGCGCTGGGCCAGCTCCCCGGTGCGAGGCCGGGTGAGGTGCCGGCACGCCTCCCACAGCGTGCCCACGACGGCCTCCTGCCGTTCGTCGCCTCGCAGGTGCTGACAGGCCTCGTCGATGAGCGGGGCGCTCAGGTCGAACTGGGAGACGAGCGGCTCGACGACGGCTCCCAGCTCGGCCACATCCGGCGCATGGCTCCGGAGTGCCTCCTCCCACAAGAGCCGCTGCTCCATGGGAGTGGGCCGACTCACCTCCAGCGCGAGTCCCGGCCGGTCCAGGGCGCGCAGCCGCTCCGGGCTCGAGACCAGCATGGGGACCTCCGCGCGGTCGAGGAGTCGCAATGCCTCCGCCAGGCGGCCGCTGTCGCCAGCCTCCAGCCCGTGGAAGTCCAGCAGGAGGAGGCTCCGGGACAGCTCCGCCTCGCGCGTCAGCCGCCGGTGCACCTCCCGCGTGTCCTCTCCCGTGGGCAGGCATCGCGCCATCACACTCAGCAGGCCCAACCCCCTGTGCGCGCACGCGGCGGCGGCGATGGCGCGCCCGCAGCTCGCATCCGCGCCGACGAGCTGCACCACGGGGAGCCCCTCGGGGCGGTGCGGCCGCGCCCACAGCGCGGAGATGCGCTCGACCAGCTGTCGATGCGAGGGCACCAGTGCCCGCGGGGGCTCGACGTCTTCGACGAAGCCCATCAGGCGCTCGTCCAGGTACTGCACGCCGGTCAGGTGGTGCAGCGTCCGTTCATCGATGCGCAGCGGAGCGGTGGTCACAGGCTCCCCCGGAGCCAACTCCACCAGCCGCCAGCGGCGCAGCGCCGACGCCGGCGTCACCGCGCTCCAATGGGCCTGGGGAAGCGCCGCCAGCGCCAGGCTGAACGTGGGCCAGGTCCTCGTCGGCGCCCCCTGTGCCCGGGCGCACAGCGCCGCGAAGCGCTCGTCCAACTCCACTCCCGCCACCAGCAGCAAGACGTCGCGCTCGAAGGGGGAGAGCTGGAAGAGCGCGCACAGCCGCTCCAGCGAGGACGGAGTGGGCAGGGCGCGCGTGGCCTCCTCGAGCGCCTGCTCCACTTCGGGGTCCGGCGTCATCGGCTGCCGCGCGGCGTGTTGCTCCAGCCTCACGCGCACCCGCGCCAGCGAGGCGGAGAGATGGCGTTGGTTGGCCTCGGCCCAATCCTCCCCCTCGGGCCCGGAGCGGGCCGGGGACTCCTCGAGCGAAGGGGACGCGGTGGTCATGGCAGGCCGAGACGTGGCTGGGCGTACCGCCCCGTCCCCTCGTCGAAGTCGAGCACGCTCTCCGCCCCGTCCACCTGGAGTCGGACCAGGTACTCCCCCGCGGCCACGGCGCTGGTGTCGACGGTGAACGAGGACGCGGTGGCGGTGACGGGGATGGGGAGGCTGTAGGCCGCGCCCTCCTGCCCGGATGGAGCGTCGTACTGGTTCAGCAGGAGGACCGCCTGCTGTCCTTTCTGGACGGGCGGCGTGACGTCCACCTGGATGCCCCCGGCCACCTTCGTGAAGGCGCAGTCGGGACGCAGGACGAAGGCCAGCGCGCTCGACTCGGCGTTCAGGCTCGCGCCGTGCTCCCGGTGCACCAGCTGCAGCCGCTGCACGCCGCTCCTGAGCGTCGCGGGGAGGACGACCCGCACCTCGGTGTCGCTCAGGGACGTCGGGGTGAGCTCCGCGTCCCCGATGCGCACGCGCGTGTCCTGCTCGGGCGCGAACGTCCGGGCCTGGAGCCCCAGCCCCCGGAGGATGAGCTGGTGGCCGACGAGGATGGGCTGGCCCGCGGCGGGCTCCGTCGCTCCCGGCGCCAGGGAGAGGAGGCTGTCGATGACGGGCTGGCGTAGCGCGGAGACGCGAGAGGCGATGCGTCGCACCGGAGGGGCTGGCGCCCGAGGGGCCGTGTCCGCCTCCAGCAACACCACGCTGCCCTGGTAGGTGGCGGACAGGACATAGGGCACCTGGAACACGGACCAGAGCTTCGACAGCTCCTCCAGCGAGGTGACCGTGGGGATGAAGCGCACCGTCTCCGGCGAGGTGTCCAGATTGGACAGGGCCAGGTGGGGCGACGCCGCCACGGCCGACTGGATGACGTCGCGGGTGAGCGCCGGCTGCGCCTGGAGCGAGCGGGCGACGATGCCCAGCGCGACCTGCGGCTCCTGCTTCGCCTCGGCGCCGTAGAAGCTCAACAGGTAGTGGAGGTCCAGCGCGATGGCCGGGCGCTGCAGCAGCGGACCCTCCGCTCGCCGCGTGGGCAGCGCCTCGTTGCGCAGGGCGGAGTTGGGCGTCACCTGGAACAGGAAGACGTTCACGCCCACCGTGGGCAGGGCCGCGTTGGGGGGCGCCACGGGACGCGTGGTGGTGGCCGTGGCGCCTGGGAGGTGGACCTGGAGATCTGCCTCCAGGCGTTGCCGGAGGGCCGCGGTCACGGTCGCGATGGCGAGATGGTTGCTCATTCGGCCTTCACAATCGACGTGAGGGAGCGGGGATTGACGCTGGAGAGCGGGAGCGGCTTGCCCGAGGGGCCCACGCCCGTCGGGTGCGTGTGCTGGTCGAAGACCTGCGTCACGAACGTCTTGGTGGCCAGCTCCTCCGCGTCGCCCGAGCCACCTCGCAGGATGATCTCCTCCGCCTGCACAGTGACCCGCTTGGCGTTGGGGTCCAGGGTGATTTCACAGCCGTTGGTGGCGCGGATGGTGATGCGCTCGCTGCCCTCGACGTCGCTGAGGATGATGACGTGGCCGGACTTCGTCTTGATGACCGCCTGGTCCGGATAGGCGTTTTGGGCCTCCGGGGGCAGCTCGTTGGTTCCCTTGGGCTTCGCCCAGGCGCAGCCGGTCCACAGCGGGAGCTCCAGGTCTCCCTCCGCGAACTCCACCCAGACCAGGTCACCCACCTGGGGGACGAAGACGAAGCCCACGCCCGCCCCCGCGTAGGGAGAGGACGGCCACGCCCACCCCGTCACGGCGTCCCCCAGGAGGCTGGGGACCCGCAGCTTCAACCGTCCCAGCTTCTCGGGGTCGTTCCGGTCCTCGACGATGCCCCGGTACTTGCCCCAGTGCCTGCCCTCGTTGCGCTCGATGTAGCGCGCGACTCGCTCGTCCATCGCGACCTCACCTGAGAACGGGGATGCCCACGCGCAGCCGCTCGGTGCTCAAGTCCGACTTGCGCAGATAGACGATGTCGACGCTCAGCTCGTGGCCACCGGAACTCACCTGGACCTTGTCCACGTGGATCTCCTCTCCCAGGAAGCGACGCAGCGCCCGGGTCACCGTGAACTCCGTGGCCGCCGCGAGCACGTCGTTGTTCGGGTCGAACACCAGGTCCCTCACCCGCGTCCCGTAGTCGGGCAGGTTCACCCGCTCCCCGGGGACGGTGAGCAGCAGCTGCAGAATCTTCCCGCGCAGTCGGGGGTCGCCTCCCTCGGCATGCACCCGTCCCAGTCCGTCGACACGAAACGGGAAGCCCAGCCCGGAGGAAGCTCCGGCGGCCGGCGTGGAAGGCGTCACCGCCACCTGGGGCCGCACCGCGGGCACCTGGAGGTGCAGGATGGCCGTGGGCAGGCTCTGCATCCCTCCCCGGCGGGCCACCACGGTGAAGTACGTGTCCCCGCCCGCCTCGAAGCCGGACAGGAGCGCCGAGGCGGTGGGGTGCTCGGGCAGCCGCAGCGAGCGGAAGGGTTCCAGTGAGGACGCGCTGGAGTACACGTCGAAGCGGATGCTCTTGGCGGCGAAGTCGTCCGGGTAGGTCCACCGCAGCGACACGGTGCCGTCGCCGGGGGCGTGGCCCTGGAGGTCGGCCGCCGCCGGGAGGGGACTGGAGGCATCGAAGGACAGGTCGGCGAAGGTACCCAGGCAATAGGCGCACGGCTCGAAGCCCTCGCGGATGGCCTGCGCCACCGTGTCGGGGGTGAAGGCCGCGGCGTTCGCGCCGGCTTGGATCCGCGCGACCTGACACTGCGTCTTCTGCCGCGTCAGGTCGTGGAACTCGTTCGACTTCTTGTTGCCCAGGTAGCGCATCTACTTCGCCTTCCGCTTGGGGGCCTTGATGAGGTTGTCGACGGCGTAGCGGCGGAAGGCGCGCAGCCACTCCGCGTCGGGCGTGCCCTCGTCCAGCAGGAGCGCCTCCAGACTCTCGGCGGTGAGCGAGAGGGCCTTCGGCGGAGGCGAGGCGCGCAGCGCCAGCAGCCTCTGCGGGTCGTCGAGCAGCTTGCGCAGCCTCTGGGTCTGCTCGGCCTTCGGCTCCCCGCCGCGCTTGAGGAACAGCCTGTCCCCTCGCACCGTGATGCCGACGACGGTCGGGTCCTCCTCCTTCGCCGCCCGCAGGATGGCGTGCAGGGGCACGCCGTCCGGATTCTGGCCGCTCGCGATGGTCACCGACACCTCGACGACGTCCTCGGTGAACCCGGAGGTCTGCTCGAACCGCTTGACGGGGACGGCGGTCTCCAGGACCAGCCGCGCCGCGGGCTGGTCGATGAACTTGCGGAGGGGTGCCAGATCCTTCGACTTGAAGACGTATCTACCCATGGCCGCGCTCCTAGTAGCCCTTCTTGATCTCCAGCGCCGTGACCTGCATGTTCGCCAGCTCCACGCTGAGCGTGCTGGCCGAGTCCTCCAGCTTCGCGAACACCTGGACCGAGGTGGGGATGAACCCCTCCGGCAGGAACAGGAACGGGGTGTCGCTCTTGGAGAACATCAGCTGCAGGGGCACCTCGACGCCCCTCGGCTTGCGGGCCAGCCGCACCACGACCTCGCGGTCCTGGATCTTCCCCTTGTCGGGCTCCGTGGTCGGGTCGGTCATCTCGTCGTTGTAGAAGCTCACCCGGAGGGTCAGCGTCGCGTTCGCGTTCCCCGTCCCGGTGAGGAACAGGTCGCCGGACCAGAAGATGACGAACTTGCTGTCCGGGCCCGTGGGCGGCAACGCCAGGCTCCCCAGGTGCTCGGCCGGCGGGCTGCCCGAGATGGCGGTGAGGTTGGGCAGCTTCGTGCTCACCGTGCCGCCGTTGGCGACGCGCTTGCGCAGGTCCTCGATGAGGTAGATGCGCCTGGGCGCGGTGTCACCGCCGTCGCGCGAGTAGGTGGCCAGGGGCACGTAGTGGTGCACCACGCCGCGGGCCCGCTGGAACGCGAGCTGCTCGATGCGTGACTCCGGGTCGATGCCGGACGCCTCGTCACCGGCGAGGTAGCGCGTCTTGAAGCTCCAGACGTCCCCCTTGCGCATGGCCCTGCCGCCGAAGCGCACCTGCACGCCGTCGTTGAGCGGGATGGCACTGGAGATGGTCGCGTCCTGCGGGTCCGCGAGGATGGGCACCTTGAAGCCGTTCCACCGCTGGAGCATGGGCCGGTCGCTCATGGCGAAGGTGGTGAAGCCGGCGACGCGGCTGGCGGCGGGCAGCGCGGCCAGCTGAGAGCCCGTCTGGCCCCGGAGCGTGATGACGTTGCCGGAGATGGAGTCGATCTGGTGCCGCTCCTCTCCGAACTCCTTGCGGATGAGGACGTGGTCTCCGGCGAGGAAGGCCGAGGCGTCCTCCACCACCACCCGGCTGGAGCCGGTGGGGATGGGCTCGATGATGCGCTGCAGGGTGGAGGCGTTGTCCTCCGACCAGCGGAACGTCGCGGTGCCGATGTCGCCCGGCGTGTCGATCTCCACGCGGTAGAGCCGGTTGGCCTGGGCCGTATACGCGCCCTCGGTGGCCAGGGTCCCCTGGCCGATGCCGTTGCCCTTGGGCACGCCTCCGCCCTGGGCCACGCGCACGCGGTGCCGCGCTCGCAGGCGCGTGCTGGTGTCCGGTCCCCCCAGGGCAATCTCGCGGATCTCCGGGTCCTCGACGTACGTCACGGGCTCCGTCCAGACGTCCAGGTACACGGTGTCCTTGCGGACCGTTCCCGGCGGAGGCGGGGACAGGGGCGGGTCGTTCGGGTCGGCCTGCTGGGAGTAGAGGACGTCGTTGACCTGCACGCAGGGCAGGCCGGCGACATAGAGCCGGCCCGCGTTCTCGATGCTCGGCTCGGCCAGCTGGAAGTCGGTGTTCAGCAGGTTCAGCAGGTTGAGGATGAGGTCGTCGTCATCCTCCTCCTCGCCCTCGGACGGCTCCTGCGCGCTCGCGAGCGCGCTGAACAGGGTGATCTGATTGATGAACTGGGAGAACTCCGAGCCGCGGATGATGAAGTTGTCCTCCCCCATGCTCTTCTCGAGCGCGCTGCTGCCGGTGCGCAGGTCGTCGAAGTCCCAGACGAGGGGCGTGGTCGTGTCCTGGTAGACCTCGAAGCCGTACTTGACGATGCGGGCCAGGTTCGCGGGCGTGCCCGTGGGCGTCTCGTACTTCTGGATGGCGCTCAGGATTTCGGTGGCGCTGGGCAGGGAGATGCCCGTCTCGCCCGTTTCCTTCACCTTCAGGGTCAGCGTCCGCGTGGCCACGGCGTTGGTGGCGTCCTTCACCGTCACGACGACGCTGAAGTCTCCGGCCACGGTGGGCGTGCCGGAGATCTCCCCGTTGCGCGAGTCCTCACCGGGGCCATCCGGGGCGATGCTCAGTCCGGCGGGAAGCCCCGTGGCGCTCCACGTCATGGGCGTCTTGCCGGCGAAGGCGGAGACCTTCGCGTTGTAGGACTTGTTCCTCACCGCCGGCAGGATTTCGGAGGTGATGATGCGGTAGCGCAGGTCCAGCGGCGCGGCGAAGCCCGCAAGCCAGATGTCCGCGCCCATGGCGGTGATGCCGATGCGCCACACGGAGCGGTTGCCGGCGTCGTCCTCGAGGAAGAAGCGGATGGCCCCGGGGACCTGGGCGTTCATCCGGTAGCGGAAGGTGAGCATCTCCTCCGCGGACAGGTTGGTCAGCCCGGGCAGGGTGCGGGTGATGGTCACCGTGCCGGCATGGCCCGACAGCCGCAGGAAGCCGGTGCCCGAATAGGGGCGGTCCTTACCGATGCGCAGCCGGCCCTGGGGCGAGGAGAGCGTCAGGCCCTGGAGCGACTCCATGTCGTCCAGCTTCTTCCCCGGGAAGTTGAGGAAGAAGAGCAGGGGGCCGAAGACGAGGTACAGCAGCAGGTTCAGCATGTCCGCCAGGCAGGTGCCCAGGATGGCGCTGATGGCCTCCTCGAAGGTCTTCCCGCTGGTGTCCAGGTTCTCCAGCAGGAGCGTGGGGGGCGGTGGGAAGACGGGCGAGATGTTGAAGCCCGAGTTCGGGCTGCCCTCGCCCAGGGCCTCGCGGTTGAGCCGGCGCAGGAACGAGACCGCGATGTCCTGGTTCTCGTTCCAGTCCGAGTCGAGGAGCACGCGACCCTGCTGGAGGTAGACGCCGAGGTAGTTCTTGAGCTCCTTGAAGTCCTCGCGGGAGATGGAGCGAGACATGCCGTTCTTCCTTCCATGACCGCCACTCAGCTCAGCCGAGCGGGACGTGCCGGAATGCTTCGGGTATCCACGATGACGGGGACGGTTCCCGCGGGGACTGCCGCGGGCAGGCGTTGGGCCAGGCTGGTGAAGACCTGTGCCTGGGCCGCCGTGTCCTCGAAGAAGTAGCTGACGGTGATGCGGTCGTTCCCGCTCAGGAAGCCCGAGGGGAACTTGAGCCTGCCGAGCCGCGGGTCCACGGCGACGTGGCCCGCGCTGACTGGAACGCTGATGTCCTCCAGGTCCTTCACCTCCACGAGCAGGCCCACGTCGGAGCCCTGCCGGCGGATGTCCCAGCCGCGGGGGGCGCGGTGGTAGTCGTCGGGAGAGCGCCCCAGGCGCAGGGCCATGTCGATGGGCGTCCCATCGAAGCCGTCGCGCAGCGTCACCGGCGCGCCGTCCCCGGAGAAGGTGAAGACCCCGCTGTCGGCGTCGAGCACGCGCGCGACCGCGTCCTCCACGCGGGTCGCGGTGCCCAGCAGGTAGTCCACGCGGAGGTCGCTGGCCTGGATGCCCAACGCCGTCAGGTCGAGGATGAAGCGCCCCAGCTGCGGGTCCACGGCCACGTCCCTGGACGCGAGGCTCAGGGGCGCGCCCGTCACGGTCCTGGGCTGGTCGAAGTCGGAGAGGTTGGCGGCGACCACCCGCACCGCGGGCGTGACGGCCAGGTCGGTGATGACGGTGCCGGCGACGCGCAGGGTGAAGCCCCACGGCTGGTTGACGTAGCGCTGCTGTCCGAGCGAGGCCAGCTTCGCGCGCGTCAGCGGCGAGCCATCCAGCCCATCCAGCAGTTGCAGCGCGACGCCCGCGTCGTCCCCGAGCGTCAGGGGGCGGTTGTCGAAGGTGAAGCGGCCGGAGGAGGCGCCCACGGGGACGGCGTTGGGGCGCTGGTCGTCGAGCACGCGGCACGGCGTGACGAAGAAGCCGTGGTTGTCGAAGTGCTGCTGCCCCACGCGCTCCCGGGCGTGGCGCGGAGCGCGGAGGTCCACGGTGTAGGGCGCCGGGTCATCCGCGCGGCCCAGCCTCCGCATCCGCGAAGGGTCGCCCACGTGGAATGCCTGGGTCGCGATGGCGGCGGGCGTGAGGGCGTGGAAGGTGGCGCGCAGGTTGCCGGCCAGGGGCAGGGGCGGGGCGAACTTGAAGCGGCCCAGCACCGGGTCCACCGCCACCTGATGCGAGGAGAGGACGAGCGTGGTTCCGTCCACGTCCCGGGGCTGGGCGAAGTCGGTGAGGTCGGCGGCCCTGGCGACCCGGGGCGTCGTGCCCTCGGGCGGACGGAACAGGTCCACGCCGCGCTCCTCGAGGGTGAAGCGGCCCTCCACGCCCGCGTACTCGGACTCGTGTCCCGCCAGGGCGAGGCGGGTGATGGGGCGGCCGGTGAGGGCGTCGAACAGCGGCTGGGCGCGCGGCGGGGACGCGCCGAGGACGAAGTGGCCACTGCCGGCGGGCGCCTCCGTGACGGGCTGGTCCAGCAGGAACGTGACGGGGTTCAGGGCGTCCACGAAGGGCAGCTGGGCGACGCTGCGCGAGAAGTCCACCAGCGTCACGCGCCATTGGGTGAGGCGCTCCGCCCAGCGGTCCAGCGACTCCTGCGTGCCCTTGGAGCGGTAGAAGCGGACGGCCTCGGAGACCTGCTCGCGCTGGGCGCGCGGGGGCAGCGAGGTGTCCACCTCCACGCCCACCAGCGCGCCGATGAGCGGCACGAGCTCCGCCCGAGCCCGCGTGACGAAGAAGTCCTCGTGGAGCTGGGCCACGCTGGCCTCCAGCTCCTCCAGCGGCAGGGCCATGATCTCCAGGAAGCGCTGGAGCTCGCCCAGCGTGTCCTTGTCCCGGTACAGGCCCGGCAGGTACTGGAACAGCAGCTTCGGGAAGTCGGTCGCCATCACGCGCCCCCGATGACGTTCACGGTGAGCAGCCCGAGGCAGGCCATCTCGTTCTCGCTCATCCGCACGTCCGCGAACTCGCAGTCCTTCGCGGTCGCGGGCTGGTCCTGGCGCCGCAGGCGTCCGAGCAGCGCGTAGGACACGCCCTGGATGGGATAGAGGGCCGAGTAGACCTCTCCCACCCGCACGCCCTTGCCGAAGTCCTGCTGGGCGAAGCTCAACAGGTCGCGGAGCACCTGGCTCACCTCGTCCCGCACGCGCGTCGGACTGGCCTCCGCCTTCAGGTGCACCTCCACCGTGATGTCCACGGGGATGTAGCGAGGCGCGAGCACCTCCACGCCGGCCATGCGGTTGACCGGCATGCGGGCCTCCAGGAAGCGCTGGAGCTTCTCCCGCAGCTCGCTGGAGGGAGGAGGCGGCGGCACCGTCTGGGGGTTCTCCGGCGCCACGTAGAGCTGGACGACCTTGTAGCCGCCGCGCAGCCCCACGCGGGCGCGGGCCTTGCCCACGCCGCCGAAGCCCTCGGCCAACAGCTCGTAGTCCCGCAGGGTGACGGCCCGCTCCTGGGCGATGATGGAGCCCGGCCCGGAGATCTTCGCCTCCTCCGTGGACTCGCGGTCCGCGCCGCCGGTGGCGGCGAAGGGGTTGTTGAGCGCCTTGACCCCGGGCACGGTGGTGACGGGCACGCTGAGCGCGTCCGACCCCACGTTGCCGCCGCTGCCCAGGCCCACGCGGTAGCGCGCCTGGACCTGGCTGCCCGCGGGCGGCACGGCCCCGCGGGTCCCGGTGCCGAACGTCACCGTGGTGATGTCTGCGTCGTCGATGGTGGTGACGTAGTGCCGGTCCGACGGGCCGCTGCCGAAGAAGCTCTCCACGTCGTCCCAGCGCTGCCCGTCCACCAGGACCTCCAGCTCGGGCCGGGAGCGGCGCCGCCGGAAGGGCTCGTTGCTCAGCAGGTGGGTGACGGGCTTGCGGGAGAGGGTGAAGCGCTGGCCGGGCGTCCCGTCGCTGACGAAGAGGGGCTCGTCGTTGATTGTCTCGCCCTGCGTCGCCAGCACGTTGTTTCCCTTCAACGTGGTGTCCGCCGGGGAGAAGGACTCGCTCAGCGGCGGCAGCCAGAGGACCTCGTGCTGGTCCGCGGACACGGGCTGGATCCGCGCCACCCGCAGTGGCTCCGAGCGGCGCACCTTCGTGGTGCCGTCGGGCAGCGACTGCTTCTCCTCGAGGTAGACGACGTCTCCCTCGGACAGGGCATGGCTGGCCATGTCGAGCCGCACCGCCGAGGTGCCCGCGGCGAGGGCGGGCTGGGCGCTCAGGGGGATGGCGTTGTTGAGGAGCTTCAACGCGAAGAGCTTCGTGACCTCGAAGACGGCGTCGGACTCGCCCGGCCTCCCCGCGGTGCGGAGGCGATAGGGGATGGCGTCGTCCTTCACCGTCACGTCGGCGGTGACGTCGAAGTGGAGGTACGCGGAGGCGGCCAGGCCCGGGTCGATCTGATAGTCGATGAGCCGCAGCAGCTCCGTCACCGAGCGGCGCTGGGTGGCGGTGTCCAGGTAGGCCTCGTTGGCCACGCGGTCCTGGTAGTAGCTCAGGATGTCGGCCACGTAGGCGAACAGCTCGATGAGGACGACGCCGAAGTCGCTCTCGCCGCGGTCCGTCCACTGCGGCAGCCGCAGTGGAATCTGGTTCAGCATGGCCTGGCGGAAGCCTTCGTAGTCCTTGGTGACGTAGTCGATGACCTTCTGCCGTCCGACGGTGGTGAGGGTGGGAGGAGTCGGCGGTGCCATGTCAGATGCCTCCGAAGGCGCTTCCAGATGGCGGCAGTACGCGGCTGCCGGACGAGGAGCCCTCGCCATCCCCGCGCGAGGACGTGATGGCCAGGGGGCGGGGAGGGGCCTGGAACCGCTCGCCGCCGGTGAGGCCCAGGCCGTTGCGGCGGGCCTCGAAGTGCTGGGTGTAGCCGTCCAGCGTGAAGTCATGGCGGACGCGCGTCACGTAGTAGAGGCCGCTGTAGCGCTCGCCCACGCCCTTGAGCGTCACCAGCCGGCCGGAGCGCAGCACGGCCCGGTAGATGCCGCCCTCGAGCATCCCCTCCACCCGGACGAACTGGCTGGCCGGGCCGTAGGCGCCGCGCAGCCGCGCCCGCATCTCCTCGCGGGACGAGGAGGGCTGGAGGCGCAGCAGCTGGCGTCCGTCGGGCAGGCTCGCGCGCAGGGCGGCCAGGGATTGCCGGCCCAGCGGGCGCTCCGCGAGCGCCCCCAGCGTCTCTGTCTCCGCGCGCTTCTCCAGCGGGTCCACGCGACGCAGCTCGGTGACGGTGGCCGGCGTGCCGTCCACGTGGACCCTGAGCGACGCGAGGTTGGTCTCCTCCCCGAACTGCACGGCCAGCAGCTTCTGCGGCGGGGCCTGGAGGTTGGCGGAGCGGAAGTAGCCCTTGCCGCCACGCACCCGGCACTCGAAGCCGTTGCGGGCGGCCAGGCGGCGCAGGAAGCGGATGTCCGTCTCGCACTGGAGGATGGTGGAGACCGCCTCGGCGTGCTGGACGACGGTGTCCTCCACCTCGTAGCCCAGGCCGTACGAGGAGAAGATGTCGCGGGCGATCTCATGGTCCTTCTTGTTGGCCCAGGCGCGTTGCTTCTCCTCCAGGTCCATCTTCGACGACAGGTCCAACCCGGAGACCTCGAGGTAGGGCTCCTGTTCGGCGCCGAAGCCCAGCTCCACGTGGGTGATGAGCCCGTCCACCAACGTCTGGGTGTCATCGGGATAGCCGGCCTCCACGCGCAGCCGCTTCCACACCTGGAAGCGGGGGTCGTCCACGTGGCTCCAGACGCCGTCGGCGCGGGGCACGAGCGCCAGTCGCAGGCGGAAGACGTCGGCCTCCTGGAGCGACTCCTCCACCTCCAGCTGGACGATGTCCGGGACCAGGTCGTCCTGGGGCTCGCCGTCGATGGCGATATTGACGACCTCGTTGATCACGGCCCGAGCACCTGGTTGGCGGGCACCCGGATGCGCTGGCCGGGACGCAGCAGCTCGAAGGGGTTGAGCACGCCCGGGTTGGCGTCCAACAGCAGCCAGTACTTCTTCGGGTCTCCGTAGAAGCGGTGCGCCAGGTGGTCGAGTCGCTCGCCCTCCAGCACCACGTATTCGAGCACGCCCGGGGGCGGGGCGATGCGGCGCGGGGCGAGCACGCGCGGGTGCTCACCCTGGCCATTGATGGGCTCGATGACCTCCGTCCCGGTGTAGCGAGAACCCTGATAGCGCATGGTCGGGGGCCTATCCGATGTTCGTCACGGCCCGGGGCAGGTCCGGGGCGTTGAGCAGGTTGAGGGCGGCGAGGGCTTCGCGCTGGGCCTGGGTGATGCTGTAGACGGGGTTGTTGTCGCCAATCACTTGCAGGCTCACCCCGACGGTGACGCGCGTGGGGTTGAGGTGGGGGTTGTATTCCACCTCCTGGATGTCCAACTGCGTGAGGCGCACCGGATAGATGCGCTGCCGGCCCCAGACGAAGATGAGCACCGGCGTGCTGGTGCGGTTGCCGAAGCCGAAGCCGGTGGACAGCCCCAGCCGGCCCGCGAAGAACGACTCCGAGCGCGGGGTGATCATCAGCTCCAGCGCGGAGAGCGCGGGCAGCACGCCGAACTCGCCGGCGATGGGGTCCCCCGTCTCCAGGGCGTCCGTGGCGTCGAGCCGGATGTCCATGGAGATGGTCTCCGGCACGGCGAACGTCGTCTGCGCCTGCCCCAGGGCCTGGTCCGCGGGGGTGTGCTCCTCGGTGCCTCGGAAGGTGTGGGACTCCTGGATGTGGGCGCTCTTGCGCCGGCTGAGTCGCTCCGGGTTGAACTGGAAGGGGACGATGAGCGGCGGGACGGAGAGCAGGTTCGAGTCGACGAACGCGCCCTTGAGCAGCTTCGGCTGATGGGTGAGTCCGCTGGCGGCCATCAGTACCTCCCTCCGCGAAGCCGCAGGGCCTCGAGCACGGCGTCCGCGAGCGCGCCCGCGAGCTCTCCGTCGTCCGGATTGCGCGAGGACAGCCTCAAGGGCGGCAGCATCAGTGTGTCGATGCGGCCCTCGCCCAGCCGCTCCTGGCCCTGTCGCTCGGCCACCAGGCGCAGCGCCCGGTGGGTGATGGCGCGGGCCCGCTCGGGCTGGACGTCCAGGCCCTCGAAGCTGACGGTGGCGCGCTGGATGACGGGCATGGTTCACAGCCTCCCCAGGTAGCGGCGGGTGGCGGTCTGCCACGCGCCGGAGGACGCGCGTCGCGGCTCGGACCGGGGGCTCGGCGCCGCGGGTGGCGCGTGTTGCGCCGGGACGACCCGGACCTCCAGGTTGCCGATGACGAGCTCCGGTGCCCGACTGGCGCCGCGCTCTCCGGACGCGCGCGAGGGACGTTGCCCCGCCTGGACCGCGGGCCCGGCGCCGGATGGCGCGAGTGGGGGCTGGGGCGCGGCTGGAACAGGCGCTGGCTCGTGGGAGGGAGCCGCCTCCGGGAATGGGGGCGGGTGGCTCAGCCGCAGTCGTTGGGCGAGCTCTCGCCAATGCTCCTCTCGCGAGGACCTCCCGCCAGGCGCGGCGCCGTCGTGGGCCTCCGAGCGCTCGACGTCGGCCCGACCTGGAGCCGCGGGCCGTGGGCCTTCCGAGGGAGGCCTCGCGGGGATGCTCCCGGACTGGACGACGCGGATGTCCGCGTCTCGGAGCGGGGCGGTGGGAGGCGCCGCGAACGCGGGCGCGCGCGGCGTCCCATTCGCGCCCTGGAGACCGTGCGAGCCGGGCCCGTTCCGATGCTGAGGTGTCCCGCCCGTGTCCGCCAGGGAGTCGGCGCGCGAGGCCGCGTCGCGCTGGCCGCGCGGCCCATGCGCCACGGCTTCGACGCCCCCGGGAGATGACGCCGCGTGGGCATCACCGCTTCGCGGGAAGGGGAGGCTGGCTGCCTCCGACGACGAGCCGGGGCTTGTCGCCGTGGCGCGGGGCTCGCCGGCGCTGGAGGCGAACGGGTCGTCCAAGGCCGCGTGCTCCGGGAGGGGCCGGGCATCGGCGACGGCGGACGCGGTGCCAGGAGCCTCCGCTGGCGCATGTGCCCCGGACGGGCCTCGTGAGGCCAGGCTCCCCAGGGGGCGGGTCCCCGATGCGAGCAGTCTTTGAAGGAATCGCGCCACAGTGCCCTCGCTCACTCCAGGCTCGTCACGCCCGCCGCCATGTCCAGCTCCGCGCTCAGCAGCCGCACCCAGTGCCGCCGTCGCTCGCGCGGCATCCCCAGGATCTCCCCCAGGGGCCAGTGGTAGTGGAGGCTCAGCAGATGCACCGAGCGGTCGAAGTCGCGTCGCCGCTGGGAGAGCTCCGCCAGCAGCGAGGCGCCCGCGTCGAACCCGGTGGAGAACGGCTGCCCGCACTCGGGGCAGGTCGCCTCGATGGTGCCCTCCACGCGGGGCGAGGCGCGCTCCATCGCCGCGTCGATGCGCTCGAGGGACTCGGCCGACAGCGTGACCACCACGCGCTCGACGTCGGAGGCCTGTCCGTCGATGTCGAGGATGCACCGCGACAGCAGCGCCCGCTCGGGATCCTCGGTGAGACCGGCCTCCTCCACGTCGCCGAGGTGGGGCAGGCGGAAGCCCACCTCCCGGGCCTCCGGGCCGTCCAGCCGCACCACGTAGCGTGGCTGCTGGGGCCGCGCCTCCACGGGCAGCTGTCCCAGGTCGAAGTCCACGTCCATCCTCGCCCCGCAGGTCGGGCTGGGGCAGGCGAGGACGCGCTCCACCCTGTCGCCGAACGTCAGCTGGTGGAGGCGCAGCGCCAGGTAGTCGCCGTCCGCGATGGGCAGCGCGCGGATCATCCGCCGACTCACCTTGTAGGGCCCGATGCGCTTCACGCACCGGGCCAGGAGCGAGACGAGCACCGACGCCTGGGGGACGTGGGGCGGCAGCGTGTAGAGCCACTCCTCGTCCACCCCGTGGAGCGGCCGGAGGACTCCCTGTCGCTGACATCCACCCCGCCGGTCCAGCCAACCACCGGGCAGTGTGTAGGAGGCCTCGGGGGACATCAGGCTTCCGTGGGCTCGGTCACCGATGTGTCGCGCTCCCACCCCTCGTTCTCCAGCTTGAGGGTCTGGATGGCCACCGCGTTGGCGCTGGCATCCAGGTCCGGCAGGGCCTGGTACTCGGAGACCCAGCAGCGGAAGAGGTTGTACGAGTGCACGCGCTGCCCGGCTTCGTTGAAGACGTCGATGCTGATGTTCTTGCGGAAGTTCTTCAGCGAGCCGGCGGCATCCCCCTGGTAGTTGTGGACCAGGCTGGCCCAGGCCTCGAAGGTGGTGTCGTGCGTCAGCCCCGCCTCCAAGGTGACGGCCGCGTAGGTCGTCTTGCCGGGGAGCTGGCGGCTGGTGCTGGGATCTCCCCCCTCTCGCCAGGGGGTGACCTCGGTCGTGCGCTTGAGGGCGCTGACCTTGCTGACGCCTGCGACGTACTGGCCGTCCACCCTCACGCGGAACTTGAAGTTGCGGTACGGGTCGAAGCGGTGGGTATTGACCGTGAACTTGGCCATCGCGACTGTCCCTCACTCTCTTGGCGCCTACGCGGCGGTCTGGTCCGTCTTCTGGCTGATCCTCAGCACCACGAACTCGGCGGGTCGCAGCGGCGCGAAGCCCACCAGCACCGTGACGACGCCCGCGTTGACCTGGTCCTGGGGGTTGGTGTCCCGGTCGCACTTCACGAAGAAGGCCTGCGAGGCCGTGCTGCCCTGGAAGGCCCCCGCGCGGAACTGCGTCATCATGAAGGCGTTGATGTTGAGCCGCAGGCTGGACCAGAGCTCCTCGTCATTGGGCTCGAAGACCGCCCACTGGATGCCGTTGTAGATGCTGCGCTCCAGGAAGATGGCCAGGCGCCGGACGGGGATGTAGCGGTACTCCGGGTCGGACTGGGTCGCCAGGGTGCGCGCTCCCCAGATGACGATGCCCGAGGATGGAAAGAAGCGCAGGGCGTTGACGCCGAAGGGGTTGAGCACGTCCTGCTCGGTGTCGGTGAGCTGCTTCGTCAGCCCCACCGCGCCCACCACGTTGGCCTCCGTGCCGGCCGGGGCCTTCCAGACGCCGCGGCGCGCGTCCGTGCGCGCATACTGTCCGGCGACGAAGCCCGAGGGCGGAATGGGGATGGGGTCCGCGGAGGCCCCGGTGGGGTCCACCATCGTCAGCCAGGGGAAGTACACCGCTCCGTAGGAGCTCTTCACCGTGAGGCTGTTGGTGAAGGACTGCGCCGCCTCCTTGGTGTCCACGGTGGCGAGCATGTCTCCCACGAAGAAGCAGTCCATGCGCTGCTGGCAGTAGGCGGTGCCCGCCTCCACCACGGCCTTGGAGCCGATGCCGGGGATGGCGAGGATGTTCACGTCCTGCACCGGGTCCAGCATCGACAGGGCGCCGAGGAAGTCGCCGTCCTGGGGCGTCAGGCCATCATTGCCCAGGGTGACGGCGAGCGTGGCGCCGCCCACCACGCCGTCGCCGAGCAGGAAGGTGCCCGTCGCCGGGCGCAGCACCGCGGCCCCGGTGGTCTCCGCGCCGCCATTGGCGGTGCCCAGCTTCAGGAACGAGGCGGCGTCGGCGGCCGAGGCGTCACTGGAGACTTTCACCGAGGACTGCTTCCCCGTGGCGCCAGAGCTCAGGACGTAGGCGCCTCCGGAGAAGGCGCAGGTGAAGCCGCTGAAGGCCTCCGCCTTGGTGCTGGCGCGTTGGCGGGGGAGGGCATGCACCGCGTTCGAGATGGCGGTGGCGATCTCCGCGCCGGTGGTCACCGGGTCGGCCAGGGTGAGGGTCTGCGGCCCGTCGCCGTCGATGTCGACGACGAGCTTGCGCTTGCCCGCGGGCAGCGACGTGGCGGGGCTGGCGCCGCTGGTGCTGGTGCCCGCAAGGGTCGACTCGTTGGCCGTGTCCGCCTTGACCTTGACGTGACGGGAGCGGGCGTTGACGACGTTCGCGACGAAGTTCGTGGCGGTGGGGACGATGCTCAGGTTGTCGAACACCTCCACGACGGACCCGGCCTTGCGGATGGAGAGCTTGAACTCGTCTCCCGGGTCCAGCGTCCCGTTGGCGACGACGACCTCCAGGTCGTTGCCCCACTTGCCGGCGCTGGTGGCCGTCACGGTGAGTGTCTTCGCGGGCGCGCCCTTTCGGTCCCCGATGACGACCTCCGCCGTCCCCGCATCGCGGGCGACGCGCAGGACGTAGAGGCGCTTGCCGCCGTTGTCGAAGTACTTGAGCGCGGAGTGGGCCAGGTAGCTGTCATCGAGGAAGCCCCCGTAGGTGGCCTGGAACTCGATGAAGCTGGTGACCATGACGGCCCGGTCCAGGGGGCCCTTCTCCGCCTTCCCGATGAACGCCGTGGTCGATGTGCTCACTCCCTCGAGGGGGCGGACTCCGCTCGACATCTCTTCCACATAGACACCTGGATGCAGCCGCTCCATGGCTCTCCTCGCTTCCGTGGCTCACACCCGATGAGCTGCCCCCGCAATGCCTCTCCGCTCAGGCCCACGGCGACCGTGGAGCTCCCTCGTCACGAATAGACATCCGGGACTCCCGCCGGGTTGCGGGGTCGGTCCTTCGGCCCATCTGGCTCCAATGATGTCGGGGAACGAGGCCACTCCCGGCGCCAGCGGCATGGATGCATGCATGGCTTCCCCCTCTGCCTTGGTGGTGACGCTTCCGTCGTCTGCGTGTGTTCACGACGGGTGAATCAGAACTGAAACACGTCCAGCGGCGTAATTGCAAGCAGTACTTCGAGGCGGAGCCGGGCTGAAACAGCTGACGCGACGCGACAGGTCGGAAGGCATGTCACGTCGTGCTCGTCCGCAGACGTCTTTCATGTCGTCTACAACGCCCTGGCCCGACATCCTTGAGAAGGATTTCGACGAGGCCCGTCTGGTGTCAGCGATGAAATCCAGTCAGGCGGTGTCTCAGGGTGGGAAGGCGTGGGGCAACCTGCGCTGGGGTGTCCGGGAGAGGCCCTCGGCGCTTGGGGGCTTCATCATTGGTCATACTTCAGCGGTACGCAGGCGTGCGGGCTCACTCCACCTTGGCGGGGGGCGCGGGCGTGGGGAACGCGACGAGGGTGCTGGTCGCGAGGTCCTGGCAGGCCTGGGCCAGCCGCTGGGCGCGGTCGCCATTCGAGAGCTCGAGGTCTCCGAAGATGGCGCGGAACGCCAGCTCCACATCCGCGGTCCTCGCGGGTGCCCCGGCGGTCCCCGCGCCGAAGAGCTGGCCTTGGATGTACGCGGCCAGGGCGGAGGCCAGCTTCTGGGCCGCGGCATCAGCGGTTCCCGTCGAGAAGGCCGTGGCGACTTGGAGGCTGAGCTGGGGCCGGCGGACCTGGGCCGTGGTGCAGGGGATGCCATTGGCCTGTGCCAGGGAGAACCAGTTGGCGACCGCCGAGGCGAAGAGATCCGCTGACAGCGTGACGTTCGCCGGGAAGGTTCCGCCCGGCGGTGTCAGCCAGTCGAGCTCGAGCTGGGTCTTCAGTGTCTTGACCACCAAGGCCATGGGGAGCTCCTCTGGAGCGGTGTGTCTCGAGGGTATCAACGCTTCGGCATCGGCTCCATGGCATGCTCGCGAAGTGGGGCGCGTGGCCTGGAACCTTCGCGAGGTTCCTTTCGAGGTCGGGCGGACGAAAGAGGGTTGACGATGCATGCTTTCGCGCGGAAATCCAAGACAGCTCAGCAGCGTGCGTCCAATGGGGCGACGAGCTCCGGGCAAGGCCTCAAGGTCGGATCGAACCTTCACTTGCAGCGCATGGGTGGAAGTCAAGCGGTGCAGCGGGTGTCACGAACGGATGTTGAAGAATCCAGAGCCGAACTGATTGGATTGGCATTTCCCCACTGGGTGCACGACTTCAGCCGGGTTCCCGTCCATCCTCCCGGGGCGGGAGTGATACAGACGAAGCTCGCGATCAATGAGCCAGGAGACAGCTACGAGCGGGAAGCAGACCGCGTGGCGGAGCACGTGATGCGGATGCCAGAGTCTCGGCTCCCGCGCGTGGGGGCCGGCGACGGAGGAGGGCTGAGGTTGCAGGCAAAGCACGTCCAAGCCAGCGACAGCGGACAGATGACTGCACCGCCCATCGTCCATGAGGCATTGCGCTCACCCGGTCAGCCGCTGGATTCGGCGACTCGCGCCTTCATGGAGCCACGCTTCGGCTACGACTTCTCCCAAGTCCGCGTGCACTTCGGGAGAGAGGCCGAACAGTCGGCGCGGGACGTCAACGCTCATGCCTACACGGTGGGACGTGATGTTGTCTTTGGGGCCGGTCGCTTCGCACCGGGGACGTACGACGGGCGGCGGCTGCTGGCCCATGAGTTGGCGCACGTGGTTCAACAAGCACCGTCTGGCGCCTCCGGGGCTCGGGCCAGTCATGGCGCTCCGACCAGGGTGTACCGGCAGGTAGGACCGGGAGGCGGCGTCAGCCCCCGTCGCATCGTGTATCTCGACAACGACGTGGTGGGAGCCATTGTCGACGGGAACAAGCCGGTGGCTGACGCTCTGAAGAACATGCTCGCCAGCGGCGCCGATGTCCGGATGACGCTCTATAACTACCGTGAGACAACCCATGGCCATGACCGGGTCCGGGCTGGCGCGCGGATGCTCGTGGTTGCAAAGCTTGGAATCACGATCGACAACGGCGGCGGGCTCGCGTCTCGGCAGGCGACCTATGTCGAATTGTCATCGGGTAAACCCGCGTCCGTGCAGCCCAAGGATGTGCCGATGATTGGAGCCGTGCGAGCGGCCGGTCCCGGCGCGGAACTTTGGACGCTCGATGGTGGCCCGAAGGAGAACGCCAAGCGGTTCGGCATCAAGCTCGCCCCGGAGAGTTCTCTGAAGACTGGTGGAGCTCCACTCGATGTCCGGGTGGGGCTCGACAATGTCGGACTGCAATCCTACGAAATCGCGGCAGACGGGACTCCCGTTCGTCGTGGGCAGCTGCTCCCAGGCAAGGTGGCGCCATCTGCAAAGCCGCCCTCCGGCCCCAAGGGCGGGCCTCCGTCAAGCGCGGCTCCTGGCTCGGCAAGGACTGTGAATCCGGGGAGCGGCGGCGGCGATGCCGCGAAGGCCATCGGGCCGAAGCCCGCGGGTGCCAGCGCGACAGACATCGCGGTGGTCGAGGCAAGACCGGTACTCACCGAGCGGCCTGGTGGCTCGGCGGTCGAGATCGCCTCGCCACATGCGCTCACGAACGTCGCCGCGACACAGGGAGCCGTCGAAGGCGCGTGGGGCATCATCCTCTCCCATCAGCTCTCCTCCGTGCGGGGAGCGGAGCTCAAGAAGGCCCTCGCCCGATTCGAGGAACTCGGCCCCGAGATCGAGGCCTACCGTCAGAAGGGAATCGACGTGACGGTCACCGTCGTCGCCGAGGTGCCGAAACAGCCGGACGTGGCGGCTCGTGTCACGGGCGTCGGTAACGCCGGGGAGGTCGTCTACTTCAAGCGGATGTATATCAGTCACCTCTCGCTCCCCCCGTCGGCGGCGACATCGACACAGTCCACCATGTACGCGGCGGGCGAGCGGGATCCGGGGCGCGTGGACAGGAGCGAGATGACGCTGAACCAGCAGGTGAGCGCCTATTGGGGTGACAAATATCCTGTACCTGGAAGCGGCCCTCGAGAAGGCTTCCATTTCGTCGAGGGCAAGCAGACGTTCCCGGGCTACGCGCCTCTCACGTCGCGCAAGCCGGATCTCACGACGCCGGACCACCTCAAGGGCATCGCTGGAACCTATAAGCCCGAGCTTCGCAAGATCTTCGTCGGTGGCATGAGTGGGGTCTTCACGCTGGGGGCGAGAAAGCTGCAGGTGGAACTCGGCCCCCAGGGCGTCCCGACGCCGAAGATGACCTTGGGCGGAAAGGCGTACACCTTCCTCGATGGAGGGCCGAGGCCACCAACGATGATCATGACCGGGCAATTCAGGATGGGCGAGGGGCTTCCGCCCGCCGCGCAATGGATTTGGAGCTCGATGGAATACCACGCGGACAAGGGCATCATCCTGGAGTGGGCGCACGTCCTGGACAGCGCCCTGAACACGACCTGGGATGCCCTCTTTCTGTGGCGTCGCCTCTAGTGTGACTCGGTCACATCGGTGATCGGCCCCCTGTGCGACGTATGACGTGGTTGCCACATGGAGTGCCCCATGAGGGGCACTCCTATTGTGCGGGGAGCGCCCCGCGGCCGTGACGGCGCGGGGGGCCGGGCGTGTCGGGTTCTGGAAGCCCGGTGCGCTCCTCCGGAGCGAGCGCGCTTGCCTGGCTCCACTCGCATTCCCACCGTCACCTCCCTGTCGTCATGCGAGGGGAGAGGTCATGGATGCGAGGTATGGGATTCCCCTGCTGTGTCTGGGATTGCTCGGGTGCGGGGCTCTTTCCGAGGACGCTGGCGCTCGCGAAGGACGCGACACGGTGCCAGCGGTCACCGCCCAGGCCTGCGCGCCGGGCGTGGCGCGGCGGGTGAAAGTGGTCGTTTCCCCGGGCACCCCCGAGTCGCCCAACTTCCCGGTGGGGCCAGAGAGTCTGGAGGACGTGAACGGGACGCTCTTCTTCGCGGTCAACTTCCGCGATGGGCGCGGTGAGCTGTGGCGCAGCGATGGCACCGAGGCGGGCACTGGCGTGGTGAAGGACTTCCCCGCGGCGCCGGTCTCCTGGGGCCTTGGGGTGACGGGGCTGGTGGCCGTGGGCAGCCGCGTCTTCTTCCAGGCGGAGACCGCCGGCACCGGCAACGAGCTGTGGGTGAGCGACGGGACGGAGCAGGGCACGCACCTGGTGTCGGACTTGATGCCGGGGCCCGGCAACTCGCGGCTGTCCCTCGCCACGAACCTGGGCGCGGGCCTCACGTTCTTCCGGACCGTCACGGAGCCGACGCCGACGGGGGTGGAGCTGTGGTCCTCGGATGGGAGCGCGGAGGGCACGGTTCGGTTGGCGAGCTTCGGCGCCGTCGCCGCGCTCGATGGGGCTTCGCTGAGGGTGGGGGACGCGCTGCTCTTCTTCCTCTCCCAGCCGGACGGCACCTTCCTGTGGAGGACGGACGGCACCGCCGAGGGGACGCGGGTCGTCGAACGGCTCGATGCGGGCGCGGTCCGCGTGGGCGATGCGCGCGACCCGGTCAGCGGTGGGCCAGGGCTGTTCACGCTCCTCGACACCTCGGGCACCGAGGTGTGGCGCACCGATGGCACCGAGGCGGGCACGGTGCGGCTGGAGACCTTCGGTCGTCCGATGATGCGGTTGCTCGGCGCGCTGGGCACCTCCGTCGTCCTGGCGGAGGAGGATGGCGTCGCGCAACGGCTGTACCTGCGTCGCGTGGCGCTCTCAGGGGGAGGGAAGGCGCTCATCACCTCGCTCGACAATCCCTATGCGGGCCAGCCCGATGCCTATCCGTACATCCAACACATCGCGCACGCCGGGGATCGCGTCTTCTTCTCCCTGGCCATCGGCTCGCCCGGGCCCTCTCCACGAATGGTGCGGCTGTGGGTGACGGACGGCCTGGCCGAAGGGACGCGCCAGCTTCCCGGCGTGCTCAGCACTTCCGACGAGTCCTGGTCACAGGTCGCCTCCATGGGCACGGGCTCCGTGTTCTTCGGCGCCTCGCGGTCAGGGGGAGGCACCGAACCGTGGGTGTCGCATGGCACGGACGAGACGACAGGGCAACTCGCGGATGCCAACCCCACCTCGGGTTCGACGCCCGGGGGCTTCACTCGCGTGGGAACCCACGTCTTCTTCGGTGCGAGGGATGACACGGGGCACAACCAGCTCTGGGTCGCGCCCGCCGACGCCGTCTGCCCTCCCGGGGTGACGCAGGCTCGCTAGCGAGGCGTCGGATCGCGGAAGCTCGGCGCTGTATTGCTCGTCCGTGACCTTCTCCATCCAGTTCACGGGGCTGCCGTCGAGCGCTTCCTGGATCGCGATATGGGTCATCGTGGCGCGGGGATGGCCGTCACGTCGCATCCGGGCAACGAGGTCCGCCGCTCCGACGCTCGGAGGCCCCGCCATGCAAGGGCCCTCCGCTCGAGCGCGCGCCCGCCCGGGTCGGGGCTTCGGTCAGGCGGGGTGGGAGCGGAGCCCCACTCCTTGCCGCTCCTCGCGCGCACCCTGGCGTGTTATCGACGGCGCCATGAGCGACGAGAACCCGAGCATCCTTTCGCATGTCTCCATCGGCACGAATGACTTCGCGCGCGCCGTGGCCTTCTATGACAAGGTCCTTTCGACCCTGGGCTGTCGCCGCGTGCTGGAGTTCCCTTCGGCGGTGGCCTACGGCAAGCAGTTCCCCGAGTTCTGGGTCCAGACGCCCGCCAATGGGCAGCCCGCCACGCTTGGCAACGGCGTCCACTTCGGATTCATCGCGGCGTCGAAGCAGGCGGTCCATGCCTTCCACGAGGCGGCGCTCGCCGCGGGCGGCACCGACGATGGTGCTCCTGGCCCGCGCCCCCTCTATGGTGCCCCCTACTACGGCTGTTTCGTGAGGGACCTGGAGGGCCACAAGATCGAGGCCTCCTTCTGGGATACCTCGGTGGAGGGTGGGCACGGGGGCGCCTGAGCGCGCGCCGATGCCTCGGCGGTCGTCAGGGCCGCGCTCGGCGCTGGCGCGCCCACGTCTCGAAGCTCATGGGGGACAGCCCGAGGGCGCGAGCGAGCTCGGGCCTCGCCAGCACCGGGGCAACATTCATGTAGGTCATGCCCCGCGCGACGTCGGGATGCAGGCCGGCCAGGATGGCCTCCTCGACCGTGGCCGTCTGGGCGACATACTCCTTGCCGTCGAGGCGCGAGAGGATTTCGGCGATCTGCGCCAGGGTGAGCACGTCACCCGCGAGCTGCAGCGTCACTCCGTGGAACGTCGCCGGGTCGCGGATGGCCGCCGCGGCCGCCTTGCCGACGTCCTCCGGCGCGATCAGCGGGATGGGTCGATCCGCCCTGACGACGGTGAGCAACCGGCGCCCGTCGACGAAGCCGGCGGGGTCCAGCATGGCGTGGTCCATGAAGGTGGAGGGCAGGATGAGGGTCCAATGCTCGAAGCCCGCGCCGCGCACGAGGTCGCACGTGGCGAGCTTGTTCTCCCAATACGTCTCATGCGACTTCCAACGTCCCTCCGCCCAGCCCTCGACGTCGCGATGGTCTCCGACGCCGGACGTCGCGGTGTGCACGAACGTTTCGACGCCCTGCGCGAGCGCGGCCTCCACGAGGTTCCTGCCTTGCTGGCGCTCCTTGCCGTAGTCGACACCCGTCGCGGTGACGATCGGCGCCTGCATCGAGAAGACGGCCCGCACGCCGGCGCAGGCGGCCCGCAGCGACGCTGGGTCGTCGAGGTCCCCGACCACCACCTCGGCGCCCGAGGCCGCGAGCGCCCTGGCGTTGGGCGCTTCCGGATTTCGCACCAGCACGCGCACCGAGGTGTCACCCGCGGCCAACAGCGCCCGGGCGGTCGCGCCACCCTGGCGCCCCGTGGCCGCGGTGACGAGGACGGCATCGTTGCCGCTCATGGACAGCTCCTTGTGTAAGTGGGGGACCCCACCGTTTATTTCCGTGGTCAAATACGGAGGGGGACCCCACTTGTCAAGGAGAGGCATTTGTGAGGAAAAGGGGGCGTGGAGCACGTGAAGCCATTGCGAGCCGACGGCCGGCGCAACCGGGAGCGAATCATCGCGGCGGCCGAGGAACTGGTCGCCAGGGATGGGGCGCAGGCATCGTTGGAGGAGATCGCGCGGCGGGCGGGGGTCGGCTCGGCGACGCTGCATCGGCACTTCCCGTCGCGGCAGGCGCTCTTGGAGGCGGTATTCCGGGACGGTGTCGCGCAGCTCTGCGCGCGGGCTACGGCGCGGACGGGCGCGAAGCCCGCCGCGGAACTGGCGGACTGGCTCGAGGACTTGACGGTCTACACGGCGACCCACCGGGGGCTCGCGGCCGCCCTGCTGGCGGGCCCGGACGGTCTCACCCCCGAGGAGCTCTGCTGCACCGACATGCTGCTCGGCGTGCTGAACGTCCTGGTGGCCCGGGCGTCATCGGCGGGCGCCATTCACGCCAGCGCGACGGCGGAAGACCTGATGAAGCTGGCGAATGCGATCGCCATCGCGAACGAGGACGATCCGCTGACCGCTCGCCGGGTGCTCCGCCTCGCCCTCACTGGCATCCGGCCGTGAACGTTGGCAGGCAGCGTGCGATGGCCGCGACGCGGGGGACGGCGAGGGCGCGGGTCGCAGGCTCGTCGTCGCTCTCCCTGGAGCGCGCCCAATCCTCGTCCTCGGGTGGCCATCCTCTCTCCCAGCCGAGGTGCGGAGCCACCAGGTTCACCATGAACGTGGCGTCGATCGGGTATTGCCGAGTCATTGAGCGGGAGCTCCGTCAGCACCGTTCCCGGAGGGATGCCCGTGCAGGCCGGCGTCGGATGGCCTGGGAGCGGGCAGTCTCGGACGGTATCCGCTTCCGCCCTCGAGAACTCCCGCGCGGGTGGCACGTCCGGGGAACCGCACGCCAGCGTGAACACAGCCGCGATGAGGAAAGCTCCGCTCTGGGCCATGATTCGTAGGCTCGGCGTGCGCAGCGTCGAAGATGCATCTGAATTGCAAGATTCAAGGTCGCTGCAGCGCCAACCCAGGCGTGGCTCTGCCCGAGGTGCACGGGATGCGCGCCTCCCACACGAGCGGGGAGGCGCGCATCGGCGACGCCGTGGTTTCAGTACACCACCACGGAGGCGTAGACGCTGGTGCCGTTCGTGAAGGCCACCAGGGCGCCGCCGTTCGATGGGAGCGCCGCGACCGCTGGGGCGGCGCCTGGCCCCACCGTCCTGGCGTCCGCGGCCAGAACCGTGGCGGCCCCCACGAGCATCCGGTCCAGTTGGACGTTGCCCGTCTGCCGCTGAGAGGCGATGTAGGCGTTGCCGAGCGCGTCCGCGTCAATCGTCCGGAATGAACCGGGACCGATGTCCGTGGGCAGGCCTGGCACCTGGGTGCTGGTCCCCGGCGCGGACATCGGGATGACGTCGACGTTGTCGTCCCCGAAGGTGCCCGTGGCGTAGATGAAGCCGTTGGAGCCCGTCCAGTCCGAGTAGTAGGCCTGCCCCGGCGGGGAGCTCTGCGGGCCGAAGGTGGTTCCCTGGTCACTGCTGCGGCGGATGCGGAAGGAGGGGTCGTCGCTCACCGAGAAGACATCTCCGCTGATCTTGTCCACGAGGACGTCGAAGAACGCGTTGTTCTGGTCCACGTCCGTCGCGCTGAAGTCGTTCGCGCCGCGCGCGAAGTTCCGGAAGACGCGGACCCCCACGCCGTTGCCTCGCGAGACGGAGATGTAGAGGGCGTCGCCTCTCGAATCCAGACTGACGGTGGGGTTGGCGGCCGAGCCGAGGACCCGTGGCGCCTCCCAGCTCGTTCCGGCGTCGACGGTCCGCGTGAAGACCAGCGTGCCCGCGCTGGTGGCCGCGACATACGCCACTCCGGTGGGGCCGCCTTCAATCGCGACCTCCGCCGCGTTGGTGATGCCCAGGGGCGTGGGGCCCACCCAGGTGTGGCCACGGTCCACGCTCACGCTGACATGGACCGCGCCACCGCACAGCATGACGGCGTAGAAGCGGCCCAGCGCATCCACCGCCGCCTTGCGCCCCGTGTTCGTGTTGGCCGTGGTGCAGTTCAGCGTCCCGCTGATGAGCGTGGGGGGCACGTTCGAGAAGGCATCCAGCTGGCACGCGGCGTCGCAGCCATCCCCGGGAATCGTGCCGCCGTCGTCGCATTGCTCTCCCGTCACGCTGTCGAGCAGGCCGTCTCCGCACACCTCCAGGCCCTGACAGTCCGCTCGGCACCCGTCCCCCGCGACGCGGTTGCCGTCGTCGCATACCTCACCCGAATCGAGGTAGCCGTCGCCGCAGACAGGGGGCCCCCTGACGGTGATGCTGATCGTGGCGGTATTGGAGGTCAGCGTGCCGTCGTTGGCCGTGAAGGTGAACTGGTCCTCCCCCTGGAAGTCCGTGGCCGGCGTATAGAGCAGCTGGGCACCCGTCCCGGACAGCGTTCCATGCGCGGGAGCCGTCGCGGTGAACACGAGCGCATCCCCATCCACGTCCGTGGCCACCAACGTGATGGGCGTCGACGTGTTGAAGTTCACCGTCACCGACGCGGAGGTCGCCACGGGGGCGTCGTTGACCGGCGTCACCGTGACCGAGACGGTGGCCGTCGCCTGCTTCTTGCCGTCGGAGACCGTGACCTGGAAGGTGTCCTCTCCGACGAAGTTCGCGTTCGGGGTGTACGTCACCGACGCCCCCGTTCCCGTGAGCACTCCATGGCTGGGAAGGGTGAAGGAGTAGGACAGGACGTCGCCGTCCGGATCCGCCGCGGGAATGGTGATGCCCACCGGGCTGTCCTCGGGGGTGGTCGCGTGGACGTCCTCGACGGTGGGCGCCGAGTTGTTGTCGCAAATGCTCGGCTCCCCCGTGCAGGTGTAGCCCGGCTCCACCTCGCAGGTGCTGCTGCAGCCGTCCCCGGAGCGCGGATTGCCATCGTCACAGAGTTCGGACCCGTCGATCGCCCCATCACCACAGACGGCCCGCAGCGACGTCTCCACCGCGTCCACCAGGTAGAGCGCGAGCACCGTGCCCCGCAGGCGAACGTAGCGATAGGGCACGTTCCCCGGGTACGTCGCCACCGCGATATGTGTCCCCAGGCCCAGCTCCACCAGGTGCAGCGGGCTGGAGCCGATGAAGGTCCCATCCGCCTTCAGGAAGTCCACCTGGGCGACCAGCGCCAACGACAGGCCCTGGTAGTAGACGCGCAGGTCACCGGTGCCTTCCTCTCCCTGACCCAGGTCCAATACCAGCGCCGTGTTGAGCAAGCCCAGCAGGGTCGCGGCCTGCCCGTCCGGAGCGCCCAGCGCCGCGCTCGCGTTGAGCACCGTGGCCGTGGTTCCCGACGCCACCGCGTCCGCATACGGATCCCACGTCAACGAGGCTTCCGGACGCGCATGCCGCAACGCCGCGTCGTTCTCTTGCGACACCCCAGCTTGCGGAGGGCGGGCCTTCTCCTCCAGGGATTCGACACCACAGGCCCCCAGCGACAAGGCCAGCGTCACGCACAGCCCCCACGACCACGGCACAGCAGGACGGCTTCGCATCGAGTGTCTCCCCCCCCGAGGAGCAGGATGAAGCCCGGAATGGACCGCTCCCCCTCGCGGAATGGATGACATTACTCCTGGCTCCCGACAGCTCGGCGCGCAACGAACGGAGGGCCAATGTCCTCCGGCCACCAACCGACCAGAACGCGAGTTCCATGGACACACGTGTCATGACCGGCGTCAGGGGACTCGGATGCCGTGGCGCAGGAGTGGTGCCCGCACTTGCGTCTCCGCCGTCTCCTGGCTCACCGTGATGTAGTCCCGGGACTCCATCCACCCCAGCTCCGTCACGTGCTCCAGCAGGAAGCCCTCGCTGGTGACGCCGTCCTTCGTGGTGCTGCGAAGCTTCTCCCAGAGCGGCGCCTGGGCATCCAGGGCCGCGCGCGCGATGCGCCCCAGCCGCTCCTTCTCCGCGGCGTCCAGGTCCGGGGCGATCCAATCCAGGTACAGGAAGCCCAGCCGCCCATGCAGCGCCTCGTCCTGGACCAGCGTCGTGAGCACCGCGCGCGTCAGCGGGTGGGACGTCGCGCGAAGGCAGCCGGACAACAGCGCGAAGGACAACGTCTCCCCCACGCAGCACACCTGCACGACGAGCTCGCTGGCGCGCTGGAGGAAGGTGAGCGACGGGTCGAACGCCACCGCGAACGCCCCGGGCTCATAGGACAGCCGCGTGCCGCCTCCCAGCCGCATCGCCATCCGCGCACAGAGCTCCACGTGGTGGATCTCCTCCGCCGGGAAGCGCGCCGCCAGGCTCCACAAGTCCAGGGGCACGCGCGCCTCGCCCATGACCTGCACCAGCTGCCCCATCACCGTCGCGCTGCGGAACTCGTTGAGCGCCCGCAGCGTCCACGAATACCGGGCCCGCTCCACCAGCGCCGTCGGGTAGCGCGACGGCTCCAGCGAGTCCCAGGGATAGCGCTCGGCCACGTGGCCCGACGCCCGCTCGTGCAGGGGCAGCGCGGGGCCATCCGTCAGGTCCAGTTCGAAGAGTTCGGTGGCCATGGCGGACGCTCCCTTCAAGGAACCTGGGGGAGGCCCGCGTCGGAACCCG
The DNA here is from genome assembly GCF_021412625.1 of Myxococcus stipitatus. The sequence continues at coordinate 80,767 of NZ_JAKCFI010000013.1, forward strand.
CGTCCTCGTCCGACGGGGTCTCGTTCGTGCCGTTGTCCGGATTGCAATCATCGTCAATCAGGCCGCCGTCGTAGACGCATGGCGCGGGGTTGGTCGTCACGAAGGCACCGCACGCCGCGACCGTGAAGGCCGCGCTCGTGGCCGTTGCCACCAACAGCCCCCGACCCCGGCGGCCACGCCCTGGCGGGATGGGGTCCTCGGGGACGGAAGGGGAGGGCACATCGGGCTTCGGGGGGAGTTCGCTCATGGCTTCCTCGCTGTGCGCTGGCCCGACAGCTCGAGCGGCAATCCTACACACTTGCTCGCCTGAATGGGGGCCTGTTCGCCGCACGGTGGGGCCCGTTCGCTGCTCGCCTGGCCCCATCGGCTGAAGACTCTTCCGACGTGGTGCTCGCGCGGGCACCGTGCCTCCCGCCCCCTTTGCCCTGGAGTCCGCGCTCCATGCCGCGCAAGTCGCTCGTGCCGTCGTTCCTGTTCCTCCGTCTGGCATTCGCCCCCGCCATCGCCGTCGCGGGCGACGGTGCCGAGTCTCGCCAGAGGTCGCTTTCGCTCCAGGCACCCCTCACCGCCCTGGCCGCGCGGCCCGAGGTCGTCCGAGCACGGGCCTCGGACCCCCGGACCCGTGAGCGCCACGAGCAGGTCGACGCCCTTTTCGCGCCATGGAGCCGCAAGAGCACGCCCGGCTGCGCCGTGGGAATCTCTCGCGAGGGCGTACTGGACTACGCGCGCGGCTACGGCACGGCGAACCTGGAGTACGACCTACCCATCACGCCACAGTCCATCTTCCTCGCCGCATCCATCTCCAAGCAGTTCACCGCATTTTCAATCGGGCTGCTGGCGCAAGAGGGCAAGCTGTCGCTGGGCGACGACATCCGTAAACACCTGCCGGAGATGTCCAGCCATGGAAAGACCATCACCATCGCGCACCTGCTCCACCACACCAACGGGCTGCGCGATCAGGACCGGCTGTTGGCCCTCGCCGGGTGGCGTGGCGACGACCTGTACACCGAAGCGGACGTTCTCTGGGCGTTGAGTCGGCAGCGCGGCGTGAACTTCGAGCCGGGCACCGAGGTGGTGTATGGCAATGGCGCGTACACGCTGCTGGCGGTGATCGTCCGGCGCGTTTCCGGCAAGTCGCTGCGGGTGTTCGCCGACGAGCGGATCTTCGAGCCGCTCGGCATGGCGGATACCCATTTCCAGGAGGACCACACCGAGATTGTCCCCCGGCGCGCATCGGGCTACAGCCCGCGCGAAGGCGGGGCATGGCGGATCAGCTTCCCCAATGCCGACCATCACGGCTCGACCAACCTGTTCACCACGGTCGGCGACCTGTTGAAGTGGGAGCAGAACCTGCTCGACGGGCGCGTCGGCGGGAAGGCGCTGGTCGCGTCGCTGCAGACCTCCGGCAAGCTGAACGATGGCACCGTCATCGGCTATGGCGGCGGCCTGCATCTCGCCGAACATCGCGGCCTGCGCACGGTGGGCCACGACGGCATGGGCGGTGGCTACCGCACGGACGCCATCCTCTTCCCGGACCAGCGGCTGGCCATCGTCGCGTTGTGCAACGGCGCCACCATCGACGCCTCGGAGCTCACGCGCAAGGTGGCGGAGGTCTATCTGGGTGATCTCCTGAAGAACGTGCTGCCGCCCGCGGTCGAAGTGCCGGAGGCGGAGCTGTCCGCGCTGGTCGGCAACTACTGGAGCCCTTTGACGGATGAAGTGGTGCGGTTGGAGGTCAAGGACGGAGCACTGTACCAGGTGGGCGTGCCCACGGCGTTCGTGCCTATCGGCGCGGGCGCGTTCCGTCCGGGGGAGTCGACGCATGTGTGGCGCTTCTCGGCGCCAGCGGCCCAGGCCCCGCGCGAGCTGAGCATCCAGGATGTCTGGCCGACCCCGCGGAAGTTCATCCGGGTGAGCGAGCCCATGCCCACGGGCTCGGCGCTGGCATCGTTCACCGGACGGTACCGCGGCGACGAGGTCGACATGACCTACACCGTGCGCCTCGTGGACGGGAAGCTGGCGATACGCTGGCCACGCCGGGACGAGGTCGTGCTGGACGCCGTTGGTGGGGACCGCTTCGTTGGCTCGCTCGGCACCCTCACGTTCACGCGGGCGGCTTCCGGTGGCGTCGATGGCTTGACCTTCAGCAACCGTCGCCTGCGCCGTCTGCGCGCGGAGAGACTCGGAGAGCGGCTCGGTCCGGTACACGCGGGCGAGCCCGGGCTTGCGCGCTGAGCGTGTGGGGGCGTGACAGGGCGCGGCGGAGTCCTCGCCGCTCAGTGCATGGCCGTGGGCGGCCGGAGCTCGGGGCCGGCGAGCGGCAGCTCGACGATGAACGACGCGCCGTGGCCGCGTCGACTCTCCGCTCGGATGGTCCCCTGATGGGCCTCCACGATGCGGCGGCTGATGAACAGGCCCAACCCCAAGCCTCCGTAGTTCCGGGACGAGACGGCGCGCCCGAACTTCTCGAAGATGCGGGACAGGTCCTGACTGGCGATGCCGATGCCCCGGTCCCGGACGGTCAGCCGCCCCACGCCGGAGTGCCGCTCCACGCGCAGCAGCACCGGCTCCCCGGGGCCGTACTTGATGGCGTTCGACACCAGCCCCCGCACGACCTGCTCCAACCTCCGGCGATCCCACCGGCCCACCACGGGCCCCGGAGCCTGGACGATGAGCTCGCTGTCGACCTGCGCCGCGGGCGTTCGGAACTGCCGTACCACCTCGCGAACCACCTCGCTCAGGTCCACGTCGCCCAGCTCCAGCGGCAGGGGCGCGCCCGTCAGCTGCGTCACGTCCAAGAGGTCGTTGATGAGCGCGGTCAGCTTGCGCACCTGGAGCGACGTGTTCTGCGCCGTGCGCATCACCCGTTGACGCAGCTGTCCCTCCGACGTCGACCCCATCGCCGCGCGGGCCAGCCCCTGCAGCTTGATTTGAAGCGGCGTCAGCGGCGTCTTCAGCTCATGGGAGGCGACGGTGAGGAACTCGTCGCGCAGGCGCACGGCCTCCTGGAGCTGGAGCTCGATTTCCTTGAGCTGCGTCACGTCCTGGATGGCGAGCACGATGGTCGAGGGGTGCCCGTGCATCGCCGGGAGCTGCTCGGAGTCGATGAGCACCTCCCGGCGCCCCATGGGCGTCATCCACGTGCCCGGCGCCCGCCGCAAGGCCTCGCCCTGGGCCGCGCGCGCGGCCGGGGTCTGCTCGTTGGGGACGGACCGGCCGTCATCGTCGACCACGTGATAGGCCGTGTCGTAGCGCTGCACCGGCACGTCCAGCGCGAAGTGTCCTCCGGCCAGCTGGTGCGCGGCCTGGTTGGCGAACAAGGCCCTGCCGCTCCCGGGCTCCACGAGGACGAGCGGGATGGGGGTGAGACCGAGCACCGCCTCCAGCCAGCTCTGCTGGCTGCGCAGATGGGCCGCGAGCTCCTCCGCCTTCTGTCGCGCGCGCACCTGCTCGGTCACGTCCAGCGCGAAGGACAGCACGGAGTCCACCTCTCCCCGGGCGTCCCGCAGGGGCTGGTAGACGATGTTGAAGTAGTGCTGCTCCACCGCGCCGTCGAGGTCCACGATCAGCGGCTGCTCCAGGAGCGTTTCCCGTCTGCCTGTCTCGTAGACGCGCGCCAGTTCCTCGGAGTAGTCCCGTGCCCGGGCGCTCTGCTCCGAGAGGGCACGCAGCGACATGCCCCGCAGGTCCAGGCCACTGGACATCTGCTGGTAGACGGGGTTGACCAGGGAGAACGTCTGCTCGCTGCCGGTGAGGATGGCGATGGGGGCGGGCGCGTTCATCAACACGTCGTAGAGCCGGGCTCGCTGGGCCTCGACCTCCGCCTCCGTGCGCTTGCGGTCCGTGATGTCGTTGACGAGGACGACGCAGCCCTGCACCTGGCCGTCGCCATCCTGGTAGGGCACGTAGGTGGCCTGGACGTGGAGTCGCCGCCCATCCGCGAGGAGGAACGACGTCTCGTGGGTGACGTGCTCTCCGTCCAGGGCCCTGCGCAGCCAGTCGCGCGACAAGGAGTGGAATGCCTCGCCGCCGGCCTCGCGCACCGTCCTGCCCACCAGGTCCCGGGGCCGCACGCCGAACCACGTCTCGAAGGCGCGGTTGCAGAAGAGGATGCGCTCCTCGCGGTCGACGTAGGCGACCAGGGCGGGGAGGGCGTCGGTGATGACGCGCAGCTGCTGTTCCCGCTGGCGGGCCTGGGCCCGGCTGATTTCGAGGGCCTCCTTGGCCTGGGCCTGCTCGGTGATGTCCCGCTGGGTCCCCCAGATGCGCAAGAGCCGCCCGTTCTCCACCACGCCGATGAAGTTGGCCAGGCGCACGCGCATGATGCCGTCCCGGTCCGGCTGGCGGCTCTCGACGTCCACCCCGCGGTACCCGTCACGCACGAAGCCGAGGACGCTTTCCTCCCGGACGCCATGGGTCCGGTCGAGCAGCTGGCGCAGCGTCGCCCCCACCATGTCCCGCGCGGACTCGAAGCCCGTCATCCGGGCCATGGCCTCGTTGGTCTCGGCGATGCGGCCCCGCGCGATGAGCGCCTCCACCTGCTCGGCGACCGGCAGCCGCGTGTCCAGCGGCGGGTCCACCTCCATGCGCCAGATGCCCTCGGTGCTCTGCGCGACGAAGGTGCGGTAGCGCTCCTGGCTCGCCGCCAGGGCCTGCGTCGTCTGGCGCAGCTCGCGCTCGGCGGCCCTGTGCACGGACACGTCCTCCGCGGTGGCGATCCACTCCCGGACGATGCCGTCGTCGTCCATCACCGGGACGCCCCGGACGATGACGTCGCGCCAGGCCCCATCGCGATGCCGCAGGCGGATCTCTCCCCGGTAGGGCGTGCGCGTCGCCAGCGTGGAGCGCCACTCGGTGACGAAGCGCGCCCGGTCCGTCGGGTGGATGGCGTCGAGCCAGCCCAGGCCGAGGTGCGCCCCATGGGACTGTCCGGTGAAGGCCATCCACCTGGGCGCGGGCTCCAGCAGCTGGCCTCGCGGGTCCGTGGTCCAGACCGGCTGGGCGCTGGCCTCGACGAGCGAGCGGTAGCGCTGCTCGTTCACGCGCAACGCCTGCTGGGCGCGCTTCTGCTCCGTGGTCTCCATCACCGACAATCCCACGCCCTGCACCTCGCCCGCGCCGTTGAGGATGGGGAAGTAGTTGGTGAGGAAGTGCCGCGTCTGGCCGGGGGACTTCTTCGTGGTGCCCGAGAGCTCCAAGTCGCGCACGGCCCGCCCCTGCTCGAGCACCTGCCGGTAGCAGGGCTCCACCACGGGCCACAGCTCCGGGACGATTTCGCTCACCTTCCGGCCCAGGTGCGCCACGCGCGGGATGCCATTCATCCGAGCCAAGGCTTCGTTGACGTGGATGAAGCGCAGCGAGCGGTCCACGAAGGCGAGGCCGATGGGGGCCGAGCCCAGCAGGGTCTCCAGGAAGAACTCGGCCTGCTCGGACGTGAAGCCCTCGATGGCGTCTGCCTGCGTCGTGCTGGCGCCTCTTCCGTGCACGCGGCCCCCTGGCGCATCCCGCCCGGGAGGTGTTCCTGGGGGGCGGTGCCTGCCTGGCTCCGTCTTCGCGGGGCACCCGTTGTTGAAAGTGCGCATCGCCTCTGGGGGCGGGGAGCCGGCCCGGGACGAGGGGGCGGCGCGGTGGCTGGCCGCCCTGGTCCGTCCCCATGGCGCCGCGCGACTTGAAGCCGCGAGGGGGCTTGGGAATGCTCGGCGCCATGCCCTCACACCCCTGGTCCTGGAGTCTCACCGCGCTGTCCCTGTGTCTCGCCCTCCCCGCGCCCGCCTGGGCGAAGCCCTCCGCGTCCGAGGCGCGAGAGCGGGAGGCCGCCCTGTTGATGGGGAGCGTGCTGGGAGGCACGCCCATGTTGGAGGACCTGCGCTCGCTGGTGGACGAGGTCGGCGGGCGGGCCACGGGCTCGGACGCCAACCGCCGCTCGGTGGAGTGGGCGCTCGAGCGCTTCCGCGCCGCGGGCGTCCCCGCGAAGAGCGAGCCGTTCCGGATGCCCGCCCTCTGGCTGGAGGAGGCGGCCCGCGCGACGGTGCAGGGGCAGGGCGTGCGCTTCTCGCCCCGCGTCGCGGCGATGCCGTTCTCCGCCGCGACGCCGAAGGGAGGCCAGTCCGCGCCGCTCGTCGACGTGGGGCGCGGCGCGGAGGCGGACTTCACGCGGGTGGGGGCGAAGGCGCGCGGCGCGTTCGTGCTGGTGGAGACGGACGAGCTGCGGGACGTCGACGACCTCTTCCGGGAGTACGAAGAGGCGGTGGGAATCGAGGCGCGCGCGGTGGCCGCCGGGGCGACGGGCGTCGTCTACATGGGCAGCCGCCCCGGCAACCAGCTCTACCGCCACAACGTGTCCTCGGGCCCGAAGAACACCCGGCCCATGCTGGTGATGGAGCGCGACGGCGCCCTGCGCGCCCAGCGGCTGCTGCGCGCGGGCAAGGCGCTCTCGCTGAGCGCCACGCTGGAGCTCAAGACGGGCGGACCCTATGAGGCGCACAACGTCATCGGGGAGATTCGCGGCGCCACGAAGCCGGACGAGGTGGTGGTGCTGGGGGCGCACCTGGACAGCTGGGACCTGGGCGGCGGCGCGCTCGACAATGGCGCCAACGTGGCGATGCTCATCGACCTGGCCCGGCAGATGAAACGGCTGGGGCTGGTGCCCGCCCGCACCATCCGCTTCGCCCTGTGGAATGGAGAGGAGCAGGGCATGTACGGCTCCTCGGGCTACGTCGCCTCCCACGCCGCGGAGCTGGACGGGCACGTGATGGCGCTGTCGGTGGACATCGGCTGTGGCCGCATCAACGGCTTCTTCACCAATGGCCGGCCCCCGCTGGTGCCGCTGGTGGACCAGGCGCTCGCGCCCGCCGCGGGCCTGGGCCCCTTCACCCAGGTGGACGTCCCCGTGGTGGGCACCGACAACCTCGACTTCATGTTGCAGGGCGTCGCCAACCTCATCGCCAACCAGGAGTCCGCCACCTACGGCCCCAACTACCACGCGCGCTCCGACGAGTTCTCGCAGTGCGATGCCCGGACGCTGCGCGGCAACGCCGCCGTCGTCGGCGCGCTCGCCTGGGGCTTCGCCACCATGGAGACCCGCCTGCCCCGCCAGGGGCGCTCGGAGGTGGAGGCCCTCATGCGCGCCACCGACCTGCCCCAGCAGATGAAGTCCTTCAACCTCTGGGAGGAGTGGGAGTCCGGAGCCCGGGGCCGTCCCCAGGGGCGTCAGGTTTCACCCGCCCCACGCTGAACATGGCGCGCTGCGTCTCGAAATGGCGAAAGCGGACGATTTGAAATTGCAACGCAGCTGCTGGTAGTCCCGATGCCCCCTTGAAGGCTTTGGAGAGGTGCATCGCATGCAGAAGCGACGTATCGACTTGGGCTCACGGCGTTGGCTGGGCATTTCCCTCGTGTCCGCGTTGACGCTGGGGCTGGGTTGTCAGCCAGTGGACGAGACGGAGGCGGCCGCGGAGGCCGCCCCCACCGCGGAGGTGGAGCGACCGCTGGCGGCGCCCGGCTTCGCGGAGATGCACCACCACATGTTCGCGGAGGAGGCCTTCGGCGGAGGCTGGTTCCACGGCAGTCACACCGGCACGCTGGCGAGCTGTGACGGTGGATTTCCGGAGAGCGACCACGCGCGCGTCCGCATGGACCTGAGCGCGATGCTCAACCTGTGTCCCAGCACGGGCGGGGTGAACCTCTCGAGCGTCCCGGTGCTCGCGCAGCTGTTCGGCCTGGGCGGCGCGGTGGGCTCGGAGTTCATCGGGAAGATCGAGGGCACGGAGGGCGACACCGGCCTGCACCTGGGTCGCATGGACGTGCCCACCCAGTGGCCGCGCTGGGACACCATCGCGCACCAGCAGTCCTGGGAGGGGTGGCTGCAGCAGGCGCACCAGGGCGGCATGTCGCTCGTCACCATCTCCCTGGTGAGCAACGAGTTCCTCTGCAAGGTCCTGCCGTACCAGAACCTCAAGCGCGCCTGCGACGAGATGGCGGACGTGGACGTGCAGCTGCAGATGGCGCGGGACTTCGACGCGCGCACGAGCTGGGCGGAGATCGCCCTGTCACCCGCGCACGCGCGGCAGATCATCGCCTCCGGGAAGCTGGCGATGGTGCTCTCCATCGAGGCGAGCAAGCTGTTCGGCGCCAAGGACTGGCAGGCGGAGCTCAACCGCTATCACGCCCTGGGCGTGCGCTCCATCCAGCCGGTGCACCAGCTGGACAACCGCTTCGGCGGCGCGGCGCCGCACAACTTCATCTTCCACGCGGCGCAGTTCCTGGAGAACTGCCACGTGGACACGGACTGTGGCCTGACGGGGGATGGCTTCACCCTGGGCTTCGACGTGGACGCCAACTGCAGGAACGTGAAGGGCCTGACGGCGGAGGGCAAGGCGCTGGTGGCGGAGCTGATGAACAAGGGCATGCTCATCGACGTGGCGCACATGTCCGAGCGCAGCGTGCAGGACACCTTCGCCATCTCCCAGGCGCGCACGTACTACCCCCTCTACGTCTCCCACGGCCATTTCCGCGAGGTGATGAACCCGGCCCTGGCCGCGAACGAGAAGACGACGCCGGCGTGGATCGTCCGCTACCTGCGCCAGACGGGCGGCATGTTCGGCCTGCGCACCGCGCATGACGAGACGCGCGCCTACACGCGCACCCCGGTGGCCAACAACTGCCAGGGCTCCACGCGCTCGCTGGCGCAGGCCTACGAGTTCGGCCGGCAGGGCCTGAAGGTCAACATGGGCTTCGGCGCGGACCTCAACGGCTTCATCCAGCAGACGCGCCCGCGCTTCGGCAACAACGGGGCGTGCTCGGCGGGCTTCAAGGCGGAGGCGGACGCGCAGATGAACCAGCAGCGCGTCAGCGGCCCGCCGCGCCTGGGCACCGACTTCGACGAGTTCGGTCTGGCCCACGTGGGCCTGCTGCCGGACGTGCTGCGCGATCTCAAGCAGCTGGGCGTGAACACCACGGGGCTGGAGGGCTCCACGGAGAACTTCCTCCTCATGTGGGAGCGCGCCAACTCCCCCCGCACGGGCATGGCGGACGCGGCGGCGGACATCGACACCAGCGGCGTGGCGCCGTACGTGGAGAAGGCGACCCGGGAGGCGACCTACCCGCAGATCTGCGGCAAGGCCTACGCGCCCGCCTCGAAGCTGGTGGGCGACAGCTGCCGCTTCGCCCAGGAGTGCGCCAAGGGGACCTGCTCCGCGACGGACTCGTGCGGCAACGCCACCGGCACCTGCCAGTGCTCGGTGGACACCGACTGCGCCACCAGCCAGTACTGCGGCTGGGGCCTGAACGCCGGCAAGTGCCAGCCGAAGAAGGCCAAGGGGGGCCTGTGCGCGAGCGGGCGTGAGTGCCTGTCGGGCACCTGCCGCTGGCTGACCTGCGGCTGAGTCCCCCCGGAAGAGGGGCGGGGCCGCGGAGCGCCGTCAGGGGATGTGGCGCTCCGCGAGCCACGCGTCGATGCGCGCGCGGTTGCCGCTGTCCGGCGTCGTCTCGCGCGCCGCCAGGCCCCGCGCCTCCAGGGCGAGCCGGATGGCGCGGGTGCGGTCCTTGTCCGAGTCCCACAGGGCGCGCGCGAGGTTGAAGCGGATGGAGGTGAGGGTGAAGTCGGGGACGGGCTCCGCCTTGTCCCAGCCCGCGTCGGCGCGCTCCAGGGAGGCGAGCGCGTCCTTGGGGCGGTTCACCTTGAGATAGGTGGCGCCCAGCTCCGCCAGGGCATACCTCCAGTGGCCGGTGGAGTCGTCGGACTGCTGGAGGAGGATGTCGACCGCCCGCTGCATGTACGGGAGGGCCTCCGCGTACTGCTCCTGGCGCGCGTGGACGCGGCCCAGCATGCGCAGGACGGTGACGAGCTCCGGGGACCTCGGGCCGTGGAGCTTCTCCCGGATGGTGATGCAGTGCTGGTACTGCTCCAGCGCGAGGTCCCACTTCTTCTGCAGGAAGTAGAGGCTGGCCAGGTTGCTGTGGAGGATGGCGGCGCCCACGCTCTGCGAACCATCCGTCTTGGCCACGATGGTCAGCGCCCGCTCGAAGTGCGGCAGGGCTTCGTCCATGCGACCGTCCTCGACGAGCGCCATGGCCAGGTCGTTGAGGACGTCGTAGATGCGCGGATGTTCCGCGCCCAGGGTGCGCTCGTAGGTGGCGAGCACCTCGCGGGCGAGCTGCTCCGCGGCCTTCATCTCCTTCATCTCCCGGAGCACCGGGCCCAGGGCCTGCTTCACGCGAGCGGCCTCCGGGTGTTCGGAGCCCAGGGCCTCCCGGGTGACGGCGACGGCGCGCTCCAGGTGGGTGCGCGCCTCCCGCAGCGTCTGGCGGTTCCAGTGGGTGGCGCCCAGCGCCTCGTGGACGCTGGCCGCCTCCAGGCTGTCCGGGCCGAAGGTGCTCTCCGCCAGGGTGAGCGCCTGCTCCTGCTGGGCCACGGCCTCGTCGTAGTGTCGCTGCTTGCGCAGCACCGTGCCGGCGTGGGTGAGCAGTTGGATGCGGAGCAGCTCGTTGCCCGCGCCCAGGCGGTCGATGGCGGCGGCGGCCCGGTCCTTCCAGCGCGCGGCCAGGGCGTACTCGTCCAGCCCCACGCACGTCACGCGCACCAGCAGCGTCCACGCGCGGGCCGCGACGGAGTCCTGGCGCGTGGCCTCCGCCGCGTTGACCGCGTTGAAGAGGGCGCCCTCCGCGCCGCGCCAGTCGCCCGCGCCCTCTCGCAGCTCGCCCAGCAACAGCGAGCTCTCCGCGATGTCGTAGCGGTTGCCGGACTGGCTGGCGCCGCGGACGGTGGGCTCCATCAGCGCGACGCCCTCGGCGTAGCGGCCGGTGGCCAGCAGCGCGCGCCCCCGGGACAGCTTGTCGCGCAGCTCCATGTGGCGCCGCTGTCCCTCGGCGTCGAGGGGCGGAGGGGTCTCGCCCGGGGCCAGCTCCTCGGAGCAGGAGACCAGCGAGGGGAGGGTGCGGGCGGTGCGGTGGGCCTCGTCGACCGTGCGCGCGTCGGCCTGGGCCAGCACGCTGGCCAGCGCGGCCACGTCCGCCAGCCGGTTGTCGAGGCAGCGCATGCGCCACGCCAGCACGTCCTCGGACTGCTCGCCGCGCACGCGCGTCGCCTCGCAGGTGGTGACGCGCGTGGTGGTCCACGCCGCGGTGTACGCGTCCAGCTCCCTGCGGACGCGCTCCCAGGCCGCGGCGGCGTAGGGCCGGTTCGTGGCCATGAAGGCGGCGTGGATGGCCTCCTGCTGCGCGGGCCCCCAGACGCTGGCGATCTCCTCGTGGGCGCCCGCGCACGCCCGGGCGCCGCTGGTGTGGACCGCGTGGGTCAGCCCCACGGCCGCGACGAGCACGGCCACCGCGATGGCGACCTGGAGCCCGCGGCGCCATCGGGCCAGCGGGTCCCGCTGGAGCGCGTCGAGCAGCGCCTCCAGCGAGGGGAAGCGGTCCTCGGGGCGCTGTGACAGGCCTCGCAGGAGCACCCGCCGGACCCAGGGCGGGACGCGGGTGCCCGCGGGGGGCGGGGGAACCTCTCCCGTGGCCACGTGGGCGGTGAGCGCGGCCAGCGTGCCGCCCTCGAACGGACGGCAGCCGTAGAGGGCCTCGTGGAGTGCGACGCAGAAGGAGTACTGGTCCCCCGCGGGGCCCGCGCGCGTCTTGCCGAGCAGCTGCTCCGGCGCCATGTACGCCGGCGTCCCGCCCCGCACCGAGCGCTCCGTCCTGCGCGCCTCCTCCGGACTGGGCGCGCCCGGGGGGCTCTCGTCGTCGGAGGTCGCGCCCAGGCGCGCGAGGCCGAAGTCGGTGACGTGCACCTGGTCGTCCTTGTCGACCAGGACGTTCTCCGGCTTGAAGTCACCGTGGACGACGCCCGCGGCATGGGCCGCCGCCAGGCCGTGGCCCGCGTCGAGGAAGCGGTCGAGCACCTCGCGCCAGGGGCGGGGCGCGGCCTGGAGCCAGTGGCCCAGCGTCTGGGCCTCCACGCGCTCCATGGCCAGGAACACGTGCTGCTCGAAGGTGCCCACGTCGTAGACGGCGATGACGTTGGGGTGGGAGACGCGGGCCATGGCCTGGGCCTCGCGCAGCAGGTGGGCGCGCTCCTTCTCCACGTCCAGGCCCAGGGCGCTGGTGCGCAGCAGCTTGATGGCCACGCGGCGGTCCAGCTCCGGGTCGTAGGCGCCATACACCACGCCCATGGCGCCCGCGCCGATCAACTCCAGCACCAGGTAGCGCCCCACGGCCGTGCCCTTCTCCAGCGCGGCGTCGTCACGTCGCCCCGCGCGAGGCGCGTGGGGCTCCGTGGGCGTGGAGCCCGTGAGGGGCGGAGCGGCGGGCGTCTGGGCGCGCAGGCCGTCCGCCACCAGGGTGCGACAGGAGGCGCAGGTGTCGAGGTGCGCGTCCACCGCCGTGGTCTCCACGGGCGACAGCTCGCCCAGGAGCAGCTTCATGAAGACTGTTTCGTCGATGCAGCGCATGGAGCGGCGTGTCGGGAGCGCGGGTCCAGGAGGCTGGGCCACCGGCCTCCGGACGATACCACCCGCTGATACCACGGGCCGAGACCGCCGGCCGGTGCCGCCCTGGCGCGCGCGGACTGTTGCCTCGGGGGGGCCCCGCGCCCGTGTTGCTCGCCGGCGCCGGGAATGCCGATGATGGCCCACGTCCGGTGGGGAGCGGGGGCGCCCCTGGCTCCCGGGAACGAGCGGTCGCTTCCGGAGGGGACCCATGAACGTCGCGGTGCTGGATGACTATCTCGACGTGGCGAGGGCTTGCGCGGACTGGTCCCGCCTGCCAGCGGGGGCGATGCTCCAGGTCTTCCGGGAGCCGTTGGTGGGGGAGGACGTCCGGGCCCGGGCCCTGGCCGGGTTCGACGTCATCGTCGCGATGCGCGAGCGCACGGCGTTCCCCGCGTCGCTGCTCGAGCGGCTCCCGGACCTGCGGCTGCTGGTGACGACGGGGATGCGCAACGCGTCCATCGACCTCGAGGCCTGTCGGCGGCGAGGCGTGACGGTGTGCGGCACGGGGGCGGTGGGCGCGCCCGCGGCCGAGCTGACGTGGGCCCTGCTCCTCGCGCTCCTCAAGCGGGTGCCGGAGTCGGACCGCGCGCTGCGAGAGGGGGCCTGGCAGACGGGGCTGACCCAGACGGTGGAGGGCAAGCGCCTGGGCGTGGTGGGGCTCGGCAAGCTGGGCACCCAGGTGGCGCGGGTGGGGCGCGCCTTCGGCATGGAGGTGGTGGCGTGGAGCCCGCGGCTGACGGCCGAGCGCGCCGAGGCGGGAGGCGCGCGGCTCGTGGACAAGCACACGCTGTTCTCCACCTCGGACGTCGTCACCCTGCACCTGGTGCTGGGCGACGGCACCCGGGGCGTCGTCGGCGACGCGGAGCTGCGGGCGATGAAGCGCTCGGCGTACCTCGTCAACACCTCGCGCGCGGGGCTGGTGGACGAGGCGGCCCTGCTGTCGGCGCTGCGCGAGGAGCGCATCGCGGGCGCGGGGCTGGACGTCTTCTCCGTCGAGCCGCTGCCTCGCGGGCACCCGCTCACGACGTTGCCGAACACGGTGCTCACGCCGCACCTGGGCTACGCCACCCGCGAGAACTTCGACGTGTTCTACCGCGACGCGCTGGAGGACATCCTCGCCTGGAGCACGGGGCAGCCCATCCGGGCGCTGGGGACGCGGTGAGGCCCACGGCCGCGCGTCACGCGCGGTGGCACTTCAGGAACAGGCGCACCGCGCGGGAGACGCGGGCCTCGAGGCGCGCCTCGTCGAGCCCCTCGCGCATCGCCAGCCCCACCGGTGGCTGAAGTCCCCCGTGCACAGCGAGCAGAGGTCGATCGCGGCCTCCAGCGAATCATCGAACCGCGGGTCCCCCGCCTCGCTCGCCCGCTCCAGGTAGCGGGCCATCCGCTGGTCACCCGACGACACGCCCTCTTGGACACGCCGGCCCGGGCGGCGCATCAGCCGGGCTGCTGGCGGACTTCAGGTGGGACGATGCTCCGGGATGCGGAAGGTCCCGGTGCCGGATAGGTAGAGGCCGTGACCTCCACCATCCCTCTCGAGGCTCCCGCGCCCATGCTGCACCTCACTCCGCGGCTGCCGCCCGGGCAGAAGCACGTCATCGTGATTGGAGGCGGCTTCGCGGGCCTCAACGCCGCGAAGTCGCTGGCCCGCGATTCGCGGGTGCAGGTGACGCTCATCGACCAGCGCAACCACCACCTCTTCCAGCCGCTGCTCTACCAGGTGGCCACCGCGGGGCTGCGGCCGTCGGACATCGCGGTGCCCATCCGCGCGCAGTTCACGGGGATGCGCAACGTGGGTGTGCACCTGGGGCGGGTGCGTCAGGTGGGGCTCCAGGAGAAGTGGGTCGAGGTCGAGGACGACAGCGGTCACGCGGTGCGCGCCAGCTATGACTTCCTGGTGCTCGCCTGTGGCGCGCAGCACAGCTACTTCGGGCGCAGCGAGTGGGAGGCTCACGCCCCGGGCCTGAAGACGCTCGAGCAGGCGACGGAGATTCGGCGGCGCATCCTCTCCGCCTTCGAGCAGGCGGAGAACGAGTTCGACCCGGAGCGACAGCGCGCCCTGCTCAACTTCGTGGTGGTGGGGGGTGGCCCCACGGGCGTGGAGCTCGCGGGGGCCATCGCCGACATCGCCCGCACGGTGCTGGTGAAGGACTTCCGCCGCATCAACCCCTCCAGCGCGCGCGTCCTGCTGGTGGAGGCGGGTGCCCGGCTGCTGCCCGCCTTCACGGAGGACCTCTCCCATCGCGCCGCGCGGGATTTGACGGAGCTGGGCGTGGAGGTCCGGACGTCTTCGCGCGTCACCGCCGTGGACGCGGAGGGCATCCAGATTGGCGACGAGCGCATCGAGGCCGGCAACGTCTTCTGGGGCGCGGGCGTGGAGGCGGACAAGCTCACGCGCGTGCTCGGCGCGGAGCTGGACAGGGCGGGGCGGGTGAAGGTGTCCGCGGACCTCTCCATCCCGGGCTTCCCGGACGCCTTCGTCGTGGGGGACGCCGCGCACATCGACATCGGCGGACAGGTCATCCCGGGCCTCGCCCCGGCCGCCATCCAGTCCGGGCACTGGGCGGCTCGCAACATCGTCGCGTCCATCGACGGGCGGCCCCGCGTGCCCTTCCGCTACCGCGACAAGGGCATCATGGCGACCATCGGGAAGCACCGGGCCATCGCGCAGACGGGCTCCCTGCGCCTGACGGGCTTCATCGCGTGGGTGGCGTGGCTCTTCGTCCACGTCCTGTACCTCATCGGCTTCAAGAACCGGGTGACGGTGTTCCTGGAGTGGACGTGGAGCTACCTCTTCGCGAAGCGGGGCGCGCGACTCATCACCCAGCGCGACTGGAAGCTGCGCGCCTGAGCGCGCGCGGGCGTGGCCGCGCGCTCGCGCCTCGTCAGGGGCGTGGCTCCGCTCCCACCAGCTCCAGCCGGCTCTCCGCCCCCACGCGCAGCAGGATGTGGGGGTGGGGGAGGGTGGCGTGCGCCGCGAGCCACTGGGCCAGCGGCGTCACCGCGTGCTGCTCCACGGCGCGCTTGAGGGGCCGGGCGCCATAGCGCGCGTCGAAGCCCGTGCGCGCCAGGAAGTCCACGACGTCCTCGCCGAAGGAGACCGTCACGCCCCGGCGCGACAGGCCCTCCCGGGCCAGCGCGGCCTCGAGGGTGCGGCGGGCCAGCGCCCGGATGACGTCCGGGGTGAGCGCGCGGTAGGGCACCACCTGGTCCAGGCGGTTGAGCAGCTCCGGCCGGAAGAAGGCCGTGGCCGCGCCCAGGTAGTGCGCTTCCATGTTCCTGGCCGCGTCTGCGCCGAAGCCCAGCGAGCGCGCCGCCGTGTCCGCGCCCAGGTTGCTGGTGAGCAGCACCACCGTGTTGCGGAAGCTGACCGTGCGCCCCGTGCCGTCCGTGAGGCGGCCCTCGCCCAACACCTGGAGCAGCAAATCATGGACGCCCGCGTCCGCCTTCTCCACCTCGTCCAGCAGCACCACGCCGAAGGGCTGCTCGCGCACGCGCCGGGCCAGCCCGCCCTGCTGCCCGCCGCCCTCGCCCACCAGCCGCGCCGCGCTGCCGGGGGCCGCGTACTCCGCCATGTCGAAGCGCGCCAGCCGGGCCACGTCCCCGAACAGGTACTCGGAGAGCGCCAGCGCCGACTCCGTCTTGCCCACGCCCGTGGGGCCGAGCAGCAGGAACGCCCCCAGGGGCCGCGAGGGGTCCGCCAGCCCCGTCTTGAGCGTGACGACGAGGTTGCGCAGCAGCACCGTCGCCTCGTCCTGGCCGACGATGCGCTCCCGGAAGCGCCGCAGCAGGGCGTCCGGGTCCAGCCGCATGGCGGGGTCGACCAGCTCGCGCGGATAGCCCGTGCGCGTGCAGAAGGCGCGCGTCACCGCGCTGGCGTCCACTTCGCTCTCCCTGGGCGCCAGCGGATCCGCGGAGGTCTGCGTCGTCGCCGCGCGCAAGAGCGACACCGCGCCTCCAGGCGGTGGGCCCTCGCCGAAGCGCTCGGTCAGCTCCGCCGCGCGCTCCAGGGCCTCCGGCGTGAAGCGCACCTTGCGCGCCCGCGCCACCCGCTGGGAGGCCTGCTGCACCGCGCCGCGCGCCGCGACGGGCGACAGTGGCTGGATGGAGAGGTGTCGCAGCGCCTGGAGGAAGGCCCCGTGCGTGCGCTCCGCCTTCGCCACGTCCTCGGGCGTGGCCTCCAGCACCAGCGTCACCTCGCCGCTCTCCAGCGAGGGGAGCAGGTGCCGGGCCACGTCCAGGCCGGACTCGCTGTTACCCAGCGACAGCAGCTCCGCGAGGCTGTCCAGGTGGAGCACCGCGCGACGCACGCGCAGCTCCTCGAGCATCCGCTGCACGCGCGCCTGCCACTGCCCCAGGTAGCGCATGCCCGCCATGATGCGGCTGCCCGACGTGCTGTAGAACTCCAGCTTGTGCAGGGGGCTGCCGGCGGGCGCGGCCTCGGCCCGGTGCACCAGCTCGTGGAGCAGGGACGTCTTGCCCACGGAAGGGGGGCCCACGAGCAGCACGCTGGCGCGCGAGCGGGACGTGACGGCCTCCGTCAGCAGGCCGACCTCCGCCTCCCGCTCCCAGGCGCGCTCCAGCAGGCCGGCGCGAACCTCCTCGTTGAGGCAGCGGCTGGCCTCCGCGAGCCCCGGCGGCGGGGGCGACGGCCTGCGCACGGAGTGGCGCGGCTCGTCGATGACGCGCGCGCGCGGGGCCTCCCTCGGGCGCACCGCCACGGAGAGCGTCTCCACGGACTCCTCGCCGACGTAGGCGAGCGAGTGCAGGCGCTCCAGCGGCGCGAGGTACAGCTCGTGCCGCACCAGCTCCTCCACGTAGGCCTCCAGGTCCGACGCCTCCTGGAGCGAGCCCTCCACGTCCACGCGGGGCACCCAGACATGCAGGGGGCCCTTCGCCGTGGAGCCCTTGCGCGCGTTGCGCTCCACGCCGCCCTGTCCCTGGCGCGTCACCACCGTGAGCTTCAGCGGCACGGGCAGCAGGCGCCCGTGCTGCACGGCGCGGACGGTGAGCATCAGCTTGCGCGTGCGCAGGTCGGGCCAGTGCGTCTGCTCGTGCCACAGCTCTCCGCGCTTGAGCAGCCGCCCCAGCACCTCCGAGACGTCGTTGCGGACGGTGGAGAGGTCCTCCGCGAACGAGGCGAGGTGGGGGTGGGTGAGCACGTGGCCCGCGAAGCCCAGGCCGGGGTAGTGGCGGACGAAGAGATGGAAGTTCTTGTCCATGTCAGCGCTCTCCCCGCGCCGCGGCGCGCAGCACGCGGGCCGCCCAGGCCCGGCTGTGTCTGGGTTCCAGTCCGCTCGCGACGTGCAGGAGGGTGGACTCGCTTCCCTCCAGCACCACCCGACCCGTTGAGGAGCTCGTGGAGGCCCCAGCCCGCCGAGCCAGGAGCTCCGAGCGACGGACCTCGTCCCGCGCGGCGACCATACGGGACACGTCCGCGAGGCACGCCTCGTCGGCGGGCAGCACCTCGATGCGCACCAGGGCGGAGCGAGGGACACCGCCGTGAGCGCCCTGCACGAGGGCATAGCCCTCCAGCGGAGCCAGCAGCTCCGCGAGGCCGATGCCCGACATGCTCACCGCCCAGCGCCTCGGGCGCGCGTCCTGGGGGCGCCTGGACTCCGGCCCCCACGCGCAGCCGCCCTCCGGCGTCTCCCACTCCTGATGGACCTCCGCGTGGGCCAGGTCCAGGGGGAGCGCGTCGAGGACGTAGCGCAGCGCGCGGACATCCGCCTCCGACATCGCCTCGAGCAGCACCACCCGCACGTCGTGCCCCCGCTCGCGCGTTGCCAGCCGATGCGCCAGCAGCTCCACCTCGTCGCGCAGCTCCACCAGCCGGGGCCGGCCTCGCCGGAGCTGCTCCTCGGGAGAGACGGGCATCGGCTGCTCGTCGTAGACGGGCCGGGGCCGCAGGCCGCCGCGTCCCGTGTAGTTCCAGTTGTCGGGAAACCCGCCGCGCCCCGCGCCCTTGGTCACCGGGCGCTCGGTCTCCAGGTAGTCGCGTCCCACGAGCACGTTCTCTCGGAGGTCCTGCGCGTCCGCGAGCAGGGGCCGCAGCCCCTCCATCCACCCCACGCGCGCCTCGTCGTCCCCGGGGGCGTCGCTGGCTACGCGTGGCGCGACCTTCTCCTCCAGGTCCGCCAGTCGCGCGCTCACCTCGTCGAGCAGTCGCGAGGCGGTGGGGAGGTTCCACGAGGCCGGCGACGGCTCCGGCGTCCACGGTGGGACGCGCACCAGCAGCTCCACGGCGAGCCCCATGTCCTCGTCGCGGCGGAACAACTCCACCCGGGCCAGGTCATCGCTGCCTCGCCGCACCAGGTGGTGGGCCAGGGGGACGGTGAGCCGCCGCTCCAGCGCGCGCTTCAGGGGGCGGGCGCCGTAGCGCGGGTCATAGGCCTGTTCCACCAGCAGGTCGAGCAGGGCGGACTCCACCTCCACCAGCACGTTGCCCTTGCGGATGCCCCGGCGCGACAGCAGGGACTCCAGCGCGTGCTCCACGACGATGCGCAGCGCGGCGGGCGTCAGCGGACGGAAGGGCACCACGCGGTCCAGGCGGTTGAAGAACTCCGGCCGGAAGAAGCCGCGCACCGCGGACAGGTAGTGGGCCTCGGCGCTCTCGGCGGTGCGGTGGAAGCCCGTGCGCGCGGCGGCCTCGCGCACGCCCAGGTTGGAGGTGAGCACCACCACGGCCTGTCGCGCGTCGACGGTGCGGCCCGCGCCGTCCGTCAGCCGCCCCTCCCCCAGGAACTGGAGGAGGGCGTCGAAGATGCGCGGGTGGGCCTTCTCCACCTCGTCGAAGAGCACCACGCAGAAGGGCTGGGTGCGCAGCGCGGTGGTCAGCTCTCCGTCCGGGGCGCCGGGCTGCCCGAGCAGCCGGGTGATGCTGACGGAGGACACGAACTCCGACATGTCGAAGCGCACCAGGCGCTCCTCGCTGCCGAACAACGTCCGCGCCAGGGCCTTGGCCGTCTCCGTCTTGCCCACGCCGGTGGGACCGACGAAGAGGTAGGTGGCCAGGGGCTTGTCGGGCGGCTGCAGCGAGCGCTGGAGGGTGAGGATGGCGTCCACCACCGAGGACACGGCCTCCGGCTGTCCGGCCACCTGCGCGGCCAGCTCCTGCTCCAGCACCTCGCGCGTCTTGGGCGGCGCGCTGCCGAGCACGAAGTCGGGCAGCCCCGTCTGCGCGCGCATGGCGGCGGTGACGTCCGTCTCGGTGAAGCGCCGGATGCCGTCGTCGACGGTGCCCGGGCGCGCGAGCACCCGGCGCAGCAGCCGCACCGCCTTGCCGGGGAAGGACTCGTGGGCCACGAAGCGCTGCTGGAGGTCGAGCAGTGTCTCCAGCGCCAGCGGCGACATCCGGATGGCGGGCCCGCTGTCGGCGGCGGCCTCCAGCTCCCGCAGCGTGCCCAGCAGGGCGGGGAGCGTGGCGCGAGGCTCCAGCGCGGGGACGTGCACCACGCGGAACATCGACGCGAAGGTCGGGGTCTCCTCGCGCACGCGCTCGAAGCGCTCCGGCGTGGACTCCGCGAGCACCGTCAGCTCGCCGCGCCCCAGGTGGGGTTCCAGGTACTGGGCCACGTTGGTGCGGTCGTTGGCGGTCCGCCCCGCGTAGACGAGCGAGGCCAGGTCATCCACGTACAGCAGGTCCCCCACCTCCACCAGCTCCTCCACCACGCCGCGCGCGCGGGCCTCCCACTGGCCCACGTAGCTCATCCCCGCGATGAACTGGTTGCCGTCCACGCGCCACACGTCCCGCCGCTGCCCCGCGGCGTCCTGCCGGGCGGTGAGGCGGCGCACCACCTCGTGCACCAGCGCCGTCTTGCCGGAGCCGGGCGGCCCCACCAGCACCAGCGCCGCGCCCTCGCGGCCCTCCAGCGTGTCCACCACCTCCCGCACCAGGGCCTCGCGGCCGTAGCAGCGCTCCAGCCCCTCGTCGCGAGCGGCGTGGCTCAAGTTGCGGGCCACGGCGCGCAGCTCGGTGAGCGTGAGGCGGCGGCGGTTGCGTCGCGCCTCGCGCTGCTCGGGCGTCTCCGGGGGCGGGGCCGTGCCGTCCTTCTTCGTCTCCCGCCGACGCCGGGACGAGCGGGGGAGGCGGGGCGGCGTGCGCGGCAGGATGGAGGGGGCGTAGGCGTCGACCTCGAGCAGCTCCAGCCGCTCGCGACCCTGCGCCCAGCGCGTGTCCAGGTTCTTCAGCTCGTGCTCCAGGCACCAGGCCTCCAGCCGGCGCGGGAGCGCCTCCTCGAGCACCTCCGGCTTGGGGATGGCGAAGCGCGCTTCCGGCAGCCGGGTGGGCGTCACCACCCAGAAGTCGTCCCGGGGCCACTTCTCCAACAGCACCGTCATGGTGCCTTCCAGCGGGATGCGCACGCCCTTCTTCAGGTCGCGCGCCTCCGTGGCCACCTTGACGTGCCGCAGCGTCAGGTGCGGCGGCATCTGGTAGGTCGCCACCCGCGAGGGGTGGTCCTTCTCGAAGCGCTCCATGACGGCGAGCGCCAGGTCGTCGCGCATGGCGGAGAGGCTGGAGCCGACGAGCCGGAGCTGGGGCCAGAAGGAGGGGATCCACGCCTCCAGGAGGCGGCCACCCAGGGGGGCCACGATGAGCGGGAGCTTGAGTTCCATGGCGTCAGGTCTCTTCGCGGGCGCCGAAGATGCGCCAGTTCATCCAGGTGTCGAGCAGCGGGCCCAGGTCCATTCCCGCGGAGGTGAAGCGCTGACGCGCGCCCGTGCGCAGGTCCTCCACCAGGTCACTCGTCTCGTTCGAGGTCGTGCGCAGCCGGCGCACCTCCTGCTTGGGCATCAGCTCCTCGAGCTTTTCGGGCGGAGGCAGGGCGTGGGGGGCGCGTGCCTGCGGCTCGAAGCGCGCACGGACCAGGGAGATCTGACTGCCCTCCATGAAGCGGTGCACCCCGTGCTCGCTGGCGAGCAGCAGGGGCTTGGCCTCCCCGGAGATCATCAGCGCGTAGCCCACGGGCGTGGGGGAGATGTCCAGCAGGTTGTGCTTCTTGTCGAGAGACCACTGCGCGGGCGGAGGGATGCGTGGCGGCTTCGTCCCTTCCGGTGGCGCGGGGACCTGGAGCACGGCGCGCTGGAACTTGAGGCCGTGGGTGTTGCACCACTGCTCGTAGCTGGCGGCGAGGACGCTCGCCTTCGCCCAGGCGCCCCGTCCAGGGACGAGGATGAGCGTGACCCCGCGCGAGTGGGGGAAGAGGCTGGCGTAGAGCCGCTCGCGCAGGGGGAGGAAGGCCTGCCTCAGCCGCTCCACCTCGCGCGCCAGGGACTCCGCCTGCTCCACCGAGCGGGACAGGTGGGCCTCGAACAGCAGGTCCTCGATGGCCTCCGTCTGCTGGGCGCACTCGCGGAAGGCCTTGTCCAGCTCGCGCGCGTCGGTGGACTTGCGGGCGGACTCCTCCGCCAGCGCGCGCTCGGCCCAGTAGGCCGGGTGCCGGGACATCTTGTCGAAGACCGCCAGCTCGCGTCGCAGCTCCGTCATGGGCGCGCTGCGGCTCCAGCGCTGGACCTCCGCGCGCAGCGTGGCGGCGTCCTCCAGGACGCGCTCGATGGCCTGCCGGCCCACGCCCTCGGCCTCGCCGCCCACCGCCTCCGCGCGCAAGGCGAGCCCACCGGGCCCCGCCTCCGCGTCCAGCCGCACCGGGCCGCTCCGGGGATGGGCCGCCAGCCACTGCGCCACGGGGACGACCAGCTCGCGCTCCAGGGCGCGCTTGAGGGGGCGTGCGCCATAGCGCGGGTCGAAGCCCCGCGCGGCGAGCCAGTCCAGCGCGGACTCCGCCACCTCCAGGCGGGCGTCGTACCGCGCGAGCCCCGGTCGCCGGCACACCGCGTCCACCTCCCGCACCACGAGCTTGCGCAAGAGCTCCGAGGACAGCGACGAGAAGACGATGGTGTCGTCGAGCCGGTTGAACAGCTCCGGCCGGAAGAAGCGCTGCACCTCCGCCAGGTAGTGGGCGCGCAAGGCCCCCGCGTCCGCCACGCCGTCTCGTGCGTCGAACCCCACGCGCGCGCGCCACGTGTCCGCGCCCAGGTTGCTGGTGAGCACGAGCACCGCATTGCGGAAGTCCGTGAAGCGCCCCGACGCGTCGGTGAGCCGCCCCTCTCCGAGCACGCCCAGCAGCGCGTCGTGCACCACCGGGTGGGCCTTCTCCACCTCGTCCAGCAGCACCACGCAGAAGGGCTGGCGCCGGACCGCGGCGGACAGGTGGCCGGGCTTCTCGCCGTCGCCCAGCAGGCGCAGGAGCGCGTCCGGCCCCGCGTACTCGCCCATGTCCAGGCGGACCATGCGCTCGCGCGAGCCGAACAGCAGCTCCGCCAGCGCCTTGGACAGCTCCGTCTTGCCCACGCCGGTGGGGCCCACGAACAGCAGCACGCCCAGCGGGCGCTTCGTGTCCGCGAGCCCTGCCTTGAGGATGGAGACGACGGAGGTGACGCGCTCCACGGCGGCCTGCTGCCCCAGCACGCGCGTGGACAGGAACTCGCGCACCTTCGCGGCGTCCAGCGGCATGTCCTCGCGCAGGAGCGATTCGGGGATGCCGGACTCGGAGGCGAACTGGCGCAGCGCGTCCAGCTTGGAGACCTGCGGCTGCGCGGCGTGGGCGCACGTGGCCAGCAGCCGACGTAGGAAGGCCACCGCGTTGCCCACCTGCGCGCCGTAGGGCAGGAAGCGCCGGCACAGGAAGCGGACCTCGTCCAGGGCGGCGGGCAGGACCTCCAGCGGGGGCGTCGCCGTGTGGTCCGCCGCGACGCGCGTCAGGATCCTCGCGAGCGTCTCGGGCGAGGGCTCCTCCACGCGCACGACGGAGAACAGGCGCGCGAAGCTGGCGTTGCGCCGCTCGACGAGCGCCCACTCCTCCGCGGTGGCCTCGGCCAGCACAGGCACCTCGCGGGTGACGAGCAGGGGCAGCAGGAGCTGCGCGACGTTCTGGTCGCTGTGGGCGCTCTTGCCCGCGTCGAGCAGCTCCACGGCGTGCCCCAGGGCGAGGACGGCCCGCGCCTCGCCGGCCTCGCGGAAGGCCCGGAGCACCTGCTGTTGCCAGTCGCCCCAGCCGCCCTCTCCGGCGATGAGCCGGCTGCCGTCGGCGAAGAAGAAGGGACGCAGCTTCTCGTCCGGCGTCGCGGTGGGCCCGCGCAGCGCCTCCGCCAGCGCGTGGAGCACCGCCGACTTGCCCACCCCCGAGGGCCCCACCAGGACGATGGCCTCCGCGTCCTTCGTGGCGAGCCGGGCGCGTAGCAGGGCCACCAGCGCCTCCTGCTCATATGCCGGGTCGAGCTGGCCGTCCCGCGCCAGCTTGTGCCAGGGCACGCCAATCGTATTCAGCGTGGGCGTGGGCGGGGGCTTGTCGGACCTGGAGCCGGGCTCGCGGCGCGCCTTGCGGCGGCGAGGCTCCCAGGTGTCCTCGTCGAGCGCGTCCTCGTCGTCATGGTCGCTCGCCGGGTCCCGCGACTGCTCGTCGTCCGGGGCATCGGGCGGGCGCGGGGGCGGGCGGATGTCCAGGTGGAGCTGGCGGGGCGTCAGGGCGGACAGGAGGGTGGGGCGGGCCTTCACCTCCAGCTCCAGCAGCTCCTCGGCGCCATCCGAGCGCAGCGCGAGCAGGCGCGCGTCGGGCAGGCCCTCGAGTTGTTCGCCGAGGCGCTCCGCCGCGTCGTCGGGCACCGTCTTGGCCTGGAACCACAGATGGGTCTTCAGCCGGGGCGCGTGCAGTCCCAGGTACGACTGGTGCGCGGGCGCGACGACGGTGGTGAACGCCAGCGGGGCCAGCGTGTTCTCCTCCGCGCCCCAGACGGGGATCGCCGGAACCTCCACCGGGTGGAGGACACCTCCGACGGGGGCGATGAACTCCGGCACCCTGCGCGGGTGGACGCGGGTGAGCTGATCATCCAGCGCGAGCGTCAGCTCCTCGGTGGCCTTCTCGAGTGTGTCCGCGTGCACCGCGAGGTCGGGGAGCGTCAGCGGCGTCAGCGTCACCCGCCCGCTGGCGTGACGCTGCACCCAGCATTGGAAACGGAAGTTCATGGGAGGGGCTCAGGCTAGCACGGCGCGCCCCAGGGACGGGCGTGCGCGCGAGGGCTGACGAAGCCCGAGCCCCTGTCTCGCGTCACGTCACGGATTGAGCTTCCAGGGCACCGTCACGGCGGGCTGGAAGCAGTGGACGTTGGCCTGGACGCCCACGCCCAGCTCCTGCACCACGCCCGCGCCGTGCCCCCTCGCCTGGCACCAACGGCTGACCTCCAGCTTGGAGTCGGTGGAGGCGAAGGCGCCGGCGTTGGATGCGGGGCCGAGCTGGTCCTTGGGCACGTCCTGGATGAGGCTGGCGTTGAAGCACGCGGCCCAGGGGCGGGAGGTCATCTCGAAGAGCTGTCCCGTCGTCCACCCCAGGCTGTTGCAGAAGCGGTGGACGGCGGCCTGGCAGTCGAAGCCCTGCGACACGCGCTCGTCGACGCACCCGGCATGGAAGCGGCTCAGCTCCTCGAAGGTGACGCCCAGGCTCTCGTGCTGGATGGGGCCGCAGGCGACGCTCACGTCCGTGGCGGTGGCCGCGGAGAGCACTCCGAACAGGGAGATGGGCGGCCGGTTGCCGATGAGCTGTTGAATGGTCTGCCAGGTGTTGGTGCTGGTGGCGAGCGCGTCGCTGGCGCCTCGCTGCGCGCAGACGCGGTGCATGGACGACGCGCACGCCAGCGAACCCAGGGCCGCGTAGGTGTTGCACGCCGGCTGCTGCTGGCTCATGCCGAACTGGCCCGCGCTCGGCGTCTCCTGGATGGCCTGACTCCGGCAGTCGGCGCCGGGCGACGTCATGCAGATGCTGCGGGCCGAGCGGGCATGGGAGAAGAAGCGCACCTCGTCGATGGCGCCTCGGAACGAGCCCTCGCCGTTGGCCGGGCAGGTCTCCGTGTTCAGCAGGTTGCCCGCGCCAATGGCCAGCGCGCCGGTGCCCAGCCGGAAGCTCCCGGTCGCCACGGGCAGCGCGCGCCCGGTGGGCACGCCGTTGACGTATTCGCCGAACGCGCCCGTGACGCCGTCCCACGTATAGGCCAGGTGGGTCCACGCGCCCACGGGTAGCACGGGGCTTCGCCCCAGGCGCACGCGCTGGCCGTTGATGACGAACGACATCTGCACCCGGCTGTCGGACTCGTAGATGAGGTCGAGCGCGCCCGACTTCTGGAAGAGGTAGCGGTAGGGGTTCCCGGTGGTGCAGCCCTGGTGGATGGTGGCGTCCGGCTTCACGGCGAGCTGCACGGTGAAGCCCCGCGCGTAGCCGCCCACGCCGGGGAGGGTTCCGGAAGCATCCGAGAGCGTGACGTTGAGCGCGCCACCGCCGGGCAGCACCAGCGCCTTGCCCTTGCCGTGCGGCTCCCACAGCGAGCCGGAGGTGGACTGCGTCACCGCGTTGCCCGCGGAGATGGAGGCGTTGCCCGCGAGCGTGCCGGTGAAGAAGCGGCCCGACAGGTCCGGCGTTCGCGCGAGGTCGTACGCGCCCGCGCGGGTGACCAGCTCGTTCATGGGCAGGTAGAGGACGTGGAAGGGGTCCACCAGCTCGCCGATGTCCACCTCGTTGTAGTCCGCCGTGTTGCTGCCGAAGAGCGCGAGCACGTCATGGGTCTTGGTGACGGGCAGGTAGTGCGCTTCGTTGCTGGAGCCGGCGGGGAAGTTCTGCTCCGGAGCCCGCTCCTGCTCGAAGTTCCACATGGGGCCCGAATAGAAGAGGTGTGCGATGTCGCCGCGGTCCGTGTTGATGGCGCCGTCGATGTGGTACGCGGTCCAGTTCGTGTCCGCGCCCATCAGGCTCACCGCCTCGCGGCGCGCGCCGTCCGTGTAGATGACGCCGGTGTACGTGACGTTGCGGCCCTCGTGGTCCACCCAGGCGTAGGCCCCCCGGACCAGCGCGCCGCTGGTCGTCTCGCCGAACAGCTCGCCCGTGGCCGCCTTCAGCTTCTGCCAGGACAGGGGGTAGCGCTTCACGCCCGAGGTCGTGTCCGAATACATCATCGACAGCGGGCGCGGCGTGCTCCAGCCCGCGGCCGCGCAGGGCGTGGGGTTGTACGAGTACATCAGGTGGTCGATGGCGCCGTCGTTGGCGGGCCCGCCCTGGAAGATGAGCAGCCGGCCGTCGGACGTCATCGTCGGCTCGATGCCCCGGAGGCTCGCGCCCGTGACGGTGGTGAGGTACTCGAGGTTGCCGGTGGTGAACGACGAGATGTCCGCCTGCGCGGTGAAGGGCTGCGACACGCGCAGGTCCACCGAGCGACGACGGAAGCGGTTGGGGCCGTTGAACATCTGCGAGTCGAAGAGATACGGCTGGTAGATGGCGAGCCCGCCGGACAGGAAATACGGCTGCGCCGCGTTGCCGAAACAGAACGCCAGCGCGTTCTCTCCGTTGCTCACCTGCGTGCTACGTCCCGGGGAGAACGCCGACGCGAAGCCCGGCCGCCCCTGGGCGTCGTAGGTCACCGCCTCGGGGCGGAAGACCCGCGCCAGCCACGTCGTCGTCGTCGTCGCGTGGTCCTCCCGGACGTTGCCGACGAACACGCGCCCGTCGAGTGTCGACGAGTGGCCGTTCGCGCCGAACGGCGTCGAGACGCGGGTGTTCACCAGGGACGGTCTCTGCGCGCCCACGGCGAGCGAGGAGCACAACAGCGCGAGCAGCGGGACGGCCGCGAGGACCCGCGGACCGTGGCGTCGAGGGGACATGGAGACTCCAGAGGGTGGAGCGTGTTATTCTCGTTAATCTCGAATGACCTGACGAGGTATGGAGATGTGTCGGCGCACCGTGTCCGCGCTGGAAAGTTGCGGGGCGGTGGTGCCTTCGCGGGGGTGCGTTGACAACACGGAGGCTGTCGGGCACCGTGCCTGGACTTCATGACGCTCCGGACCCCCATCGCTTGTTGCTGCTGTCGCGCACCTGCGGTGGGCGCCTGTCCGCCAGTGGCCTGAGGGTCCCTGGTCGAGCCGGTCTGAAGAGCCCACTGCCCGCGAGGAAGTGGGCTCCTGGCTTTCTGGCTCCCGCGTGCCCCTTCCACCGCGACCCTCCCACCGTCGAGGTTCCGCATGGAAGTCTTTGTTGGTCGCAGTCTCGTCCCCCTCGTCACCGCCGCGGCGCTGCTGGTCGCGCCGCTCGCGCGTGCCCAGTCGACGCCGACACCTCCGGCCCCCACACCCGCGCCTGCTTCCGGCGTCGAGGTCAAGGCCTCACCCGAGGGGTTCGTCCTCTCGTCCGCGGACAAGGCGTTCCTGCTCAAGCTCAGGGGCTACATCCAGCTGGATGGGCGCTTCTTCGAGAGCAAGGCGGACCGCCCCGGCTCCACCACGCTCCTCATCCGCCGCGCGCGTCCCCTGTTGGAGGGCACGCTCTACAGCGTCTTCGACTTCCGCCTGCTGGTGGACTTCGCGGCCAACGCGCCGCCGCTGTGGGATGCGTACGTGGAGTACCGCCCCCGCAAGGAGGTCCGGGTCCGGGCCGGCAAGTTCCGCCCGCCGGTGGGGTTGGAGCGCAACCAGTCCGGCATCAACACCCTCTTCATCGAGCGCGCCCTGCCCACGGACCTGGTGCCCAACCGCGACCTGGGGGTGATGGTCCACGGTGAGCTGGGTGGGGGCGTGCTCACCTACGCGGTGGGCGCCTTCAATGGCACGGCGGACGGGGCCAGCGCGGACACCAACCTGGACGACAGCTTCGACCTGGCCGCGCGCCTCTTCACCCATCCGTTCCGGGCGACGGGCGTCAAGTCGCTCGCGGGGTTGGGGCTGGGCGTCGCGGCGTCGCATGGCCAGCAGTTCGGCTCGGCCTCCACCACGGGCGAGGCGCCGCTGCGCACCATGGGGCAGCAGACGTTCTTCATCTTCCGCACCGGCGCCAGCGTAGCGGAGACGGTGGTCGCCCATGGCGAGCACACCCGCTTCTCCCCCCAGGGCTATCTCTACGCGGGGCCGGTGGGGGCCATGGCCGAGTACGTCACGTCCTCGCAGGAGGTCAACCTGGGGACGCAGCACGCGCGGCTGCGCTTCGAGTCGTGGCAGGCCAGCGCGTCCTATGTCCTCTTCGGAGGCAAGGCGTCCTATGAGGGCGTGAAGCCCACCGACCCCTTCGGCGGCGAGGGCAGCGGCTGGGGCGCGGTCGAGGTGGGCGCGCGCTACGCGGGGCTGGACGTGGACCCGGACGCGTTCCCCATCTACGCGGACCCGACGCGCTCGGCGCGCAAGGCGCGGGGGTGGGGCGCCGTCGCCAACTGGTACCTCAACGGCAACATCCGGGTGGCCACCACGTACGACCACACCTCGTTCACCGGCGGCGCGGTGGACGGAGACCGCATCCCCGAGTCCGTCTTCATGTCCCGCTTCCAGGTGAGCTGGTGAAAGGCCCCGCCATGCGCTTCCGAGTCTGGTTCTCCCTGCTCGCCGTGCTGTCGCTGTCGGGTTGCTCGAAATCTCCGGGTGACGCCGCGGCCCCCGTCACGCTGCTCAACGTCTCGTACGACCCCACGCGGGAGTTGTACGAGGACTTCAACGCCGCCTTCGCGAAGCACTGGGAGGCGACCACCGGCAAGAAGGTCTCCATCCGCCAGTCCCACGGTGGCTCCGGCAAGCAGGCGCGGGCCGTCATCGACGGGCTGGAGGCGGACGTCGTCACGCTGGCGCTCGCCTACGACGTGGACATGCTCCACGACAAGGCGAAGCTCATCCCGGAGGACTGGCAGCGGCGGCTGGAGCAGAACAGCGCGCCCTACACCTCCACCATCGTGTTCGTGGTGCGCAAGGGCAACCCCAAGGGCATCCGCGACTGGGACGACCTGGTGCGCGAGGGCGTGTCCGTCATCACCCCCAACCCGAAGACGTCGGGCGGGGCGCGGTGGAACTACCTGGCGGCCTGGGGCCACGCGCTGCGCAAGCCGGGCGGCACGGAGGCCACTGCCCGGACCTACGTGGAGCAGCTGTTCCGCAACGTGCCGGTGCTCGACTCGGGGGCGCGGGGCGCCACCACCACCTTCGCGGAGCGCGGACTGGGGGACGTGCTCCTCGCCTGGGAGAACGAGGCCTTCCTGTTGACGGACGAGGTGGGGCGCGAGCGCTTCGAGATCGTCGTCCCGTCGGAGAGCATCCTCGCGGAGCCCCCCGTCGCGGTGGTGGACCACAACGTGGACAAGCGCGGCACGCGCGCGGTGGCGGAGGCCTATCTGCGCTACCTGTACTCGGACGAGGGCCAGCAGCTCGTGGCCCGGCACCACTATCGCCCGCGCTCGGCCGCCGTCGCCCAGCGGTATGGCGCCCGGTTCGCGCAGGTGAAGCTGTTCACCATCGACGAGGTGTTCGGCGGCTGGCGCAAGGCGCAGGCGGCCCACTTCGACGACGGGGGTGTCTTCGACCGCATCTACGTCCCGCAGGCCCGCTGAGGCGCGCATGGCCACGTCGCACCGCGTCCTGCCCGGCTTCCGCCTGTCCCTGGGGTTCACCTGGGCCTATGTGGGGCTGCTCGTCCTCATCCCGTTGTCGAGCCTGGTGCTGAAGACGGTGTCCCTGTCCTGGGGCCAGTTCTGGGACACGGTGACGGCGCCGCGCGCGCTCGCCGCGTACCAGCTCAGCTTCCTGGCGTCCTTCGCGGCGGCGCTCGTCAACGTCGTGTTCGGGCTGCTGGTGGCCTGGGTGCTGGTGCGCTACCGGTTCCCGGGCCGGTCGCTCGTGGAGGCGTTGGTGGACCTGCCCTTCGCGCTGCCCACGGCGGTGGCGGGGCTGACGCTGACGACGCTGTTCTCCGCGCGGGGCTGGTACGGCCAGCACCTGGAGGCGCTGGGGCTCAGGGTGGCCTACAGCGGGCTGGGCGTGGCGGTGGCGCTCACGTTCATCGGGTTGCCCTTCGTGGTGCGCACGGTGCAGCCGGTGCTGGAGGCCATCGACGCGGACGTGGAGGAGGCCGCGGCGACGCTGGGGGCGACTCCGTGGCAGACCTTCACCCGGGTGCTGTTCCCCGCGGTGCTGCCCGCGCTGCTCAGCGGCTTCACGCTGGCGTTCGCCCGGGCGCTGGGGGAGTACGGCTCCGTCGTCTTCATCTCCGGCAACATGCCCATGCGCACGGAGATCGTCCCGCTGCTCATCGTCACGAAGCTGGAGCAGTACGACTACGCCGGGGCGACGGCCATCGCCGTGGTGATGTTGCTGGCGTCGTTCCTGTTGCTGCTCGCCGTCAACCTGCTCCAACGCTGGAGCCAGCGCCGGCTGGAGAGCCGGCCGGGGACCTGAGGCGCATGTTCGCACCCTCGACACTCATGGCGCGGCGACAGTCGCGGGCCCTGGGCGGCTCGGCCGTCATCCGCTGGACGCTCATCGCGGTGGCGCTGCTGTTCCTGGGCGTCTTCCTGTTCGTGCCGCTCGTCGCCGTCTTCGGCTTCGCCTTCCAGAAGGGCCACGAGGCGTACCTGGCCGCCATCACCCACCCGGAGGCGCGCTCGGCCATCCTGCTGACGTTGACGGCCGCGGCCGTGGCCGTGCCGCTCAACCTGGTGTTCGGGGTGGCCGCGGCGTGGCTCCTGTCCCGCTTCCGCTTCCGGGGGCGGGCGCTGCTGCTGACCCTCATCGACCTGCCGTTCAGCGTGTCGCCGGTCATCGCCGGCCTCATCTTCGTGCTGCTCTTCGGGCGGCAGGGCTGGCTGGGACCGTGGCTGGCGCAGAGGGATTGGCACGTCATCTTCGCGGTGCCCGGCATCGTCCTGGCCACGGTGTTCATCACCCTGCCGTTCGTCGCGCGCGAGGTGCTGCCGGTGATGCAGGCGCAGGGCAGCGACGAGGAGGAGGCGGCGCTGACGCTGGGCGCGGGAGGCTGGCGCACCTTCCTGCGCGTGACGCTGCCGAAGGTGAAGTGGGGCGTGCTCTACGGCGTCATCCTCTGCAACGCGCGGGCGATGGGGGAGTTCGGCGCGGTGTCCGTGGTGTCCGGCCACGTGCGGGGCGTCACCACCACGCTGCCGCTGCACGCGGAGATTCTCTACAACGAATACGACTTCACGGGCGCGTTCGCGGTGGCGTCGCTGCTCACGCTGCTCGCGCTCGTGACGTTGGTGCTGAAGAAGTACGTGGAGTGGAGGAGCGAGGTCGCATGAGCATCGTCGTCGAGCAGGTCACCCGGCGGTTCACCTCCGGCGGCAGTCCGGCCGTCGCGGACGTCTCGTTCCAGGCGCCGGCTGGCGCCATCACCTCGCTGCTGGGGCCCTCGGGCGCGGGCAAGTCGACGTTGCTGCGGCTCATCGCGGGCCTGGAGTCCCCCGACAGCGGTCGCGTGCGCATCGACGGCGTGGACTGTACCCGGCAGCCGGTCCAGCAGCGGGGCGTGGGGGTCGTCTTCCAGAGCTACGCGCTGTTCCGCCAAATGACGGTGCGACAGAACATCGCCTTCGGACTGGACGTGCGGCGCCTGCCCCGGGACGAGACGCGGGCCCGGGTGGAGGAGATGCTGCGCCTGGTCCAATTGGAGGCGCTCGGCGACCGCTATCCGGGGCAGCTGTCGGGCGGGCAGCGGCAGCGCGTGGCCTTCGCGAGGGCGCTGGCCATCTCTCCGCGCGTGCTGCTCCTGGACGAGCCCTTCGGCGCGCTCGACACGCGCGTGCGCGAGGAGCTTCGCGAGTGGCTGCACGCGCTGCACTCGCGCACGGGCCTCACCACGCTGCTGGTGACGCACGACCAGCAGGAGGCGCTCGAAATCTCCCAGCACGTGGTGGTGATGAGCGAGGGGAGGGTGGTGCAGGCCGGCTCTCCCGAGGACATCTACAACCACCCCGCGTCGCCCTTCGTCGCCTCGTTCATCGGAGGGGCGAGCGTCCTGCGCGGGCGCGTCCAGTCCGGCAAGGCGGAGCTGGGCTCGCTGGCCCTGGCCGTGCCCGCCGCCGCGCGCGAGGGCGAGGCGGTGCACGCCTTCGTGCGCCCGCATGACATCAAGCTCGCGCGGCCCGGAGAGGCCCCTCCCGGACCGC
The DNA here is from genome assembly GCF_021412625.1 of Myxococcus stipitatus. The sequence goes on from NZ_JAKCFI010000013.1 coordinate 113,205, forward strand.
GCCCCGTCACCGGCCGCGTGGCGCGGCTCAAGGTGGTGGGCGGCTTCGTCAAGGTGCTGCTCGAGCTGCCCTCCGGGGACGAGGTCACCGTGCAGGTGCCTCGCTCGGAGTTCGCCGCGCTCGGCCTCACCGAGGGCGACGCGGTGCGCGCCGACGTCCTCTCCGCGTCCGTCTTCGTGGGGGATTACGCCATCTGACGCGCCCGGCTGGCTTCAGGGGGCCTGCGCGAGCGCGACGGGCTCGCGCGGCCCCACCTTCCAGGGCGGCAGCGCCTCGCCCCGGCGCTGGGCGCGCACGCAGCGCCACAGCTCGTTGGCGTAGGGCAGGGCGATGGTCGCGCCGATCGCCGCGAGGATGACGCGCAGATAGCGGGCGGGCAGCCGCTGCTTCTTCAGGGCGAAGCGCCACCGGCCCTTCCTCCCGCCCACGCCCCAGATGGCCAGGAACTGGTCCCAGTGCAGGCAGACGATGGAGGACACCGCCATGAACGGCAGCACCTCCAGGAAGCTGTGGGTGTGCTGCTCGCGGGGTTGCACGTCGCGCTGGTGGTTCACCGCGTAGGCCACGTCCGCGAAGGCGGTGGCCTCGTGGACCAGCGAGTGTCCCAACATGATGGAGAGCGTCAACGGGTTGATCTCCATCAACAGCCCCATCAGCACCGGCACACCCACCTCCGTCATCATCAGGCAGTGGATGAGCGACTCACCCGCGCCGCTGGTGTGCTCGATGTCCGTGCGCCGGTGCCACACCCAGTCCACCACGCCCGGCACCAGCCACGCGGGGAGCATGAAGTACAGGAGCACGCGCCGCGTCGCCGTCTCCGCGTCCGTGGCGCCCACGGGCGTGCGCAACACGGGCCGCCGTTCGTAGCGTCGGGCGGCCCGCGCGAGCCGCGACCTCCAGTCGTTTCGTCTCCAGGGCAGGTCCACGTCGCGGAACACCGAGGTCAGGGCCATGGCGTCTCCTCCAGGCTGACCCGTCAGAAGCTACGCACCGTCCAGCTCCCGACAATCCACGCGCGTCCGGGCAGCGGAGCCCCGGCCCGGGCGGACGGGGTCTTCATCTAGAAGTGAAAATACGGATATTCATGAAATAACTGCATCTGAACATCCGAGGTGGACACATGGCCGTGGGACGAGTCGAAGCGCGGTGGTGGCTGTTGTGGGGTGCTCTGACGCTGGCGGGATGTGGTCGGGAGGTCGAGGTCTCCGAGCCCTCGCCGGTGGCGTCGCTGGCGCAGGCGGAGCGGGCGTACGACCCCGGCGCGGGGTGGACGCTGGCGTGGGAGGACGAGTTCGTGGGGACGGGCTTGAACGCGGCGAACTGGAACGTGCTCACGAGCAACTACGACCCCGTCACGGGCAACTGCAACTTCGGCACGGGGGAGTTGGAGTTCCCCCGGGCGCAGAACGTCACGGTGAGCGGAGGCAAGCTCATCCTCACCGCCGAGCGCACGTCGGACGGCCCCTACGATTCGCGGTGCGCGGGCTATGGGCCGCGCGGGTTCTATTCGGGGCGCATCCACACCAAGGGCAAGGTGGAGCGGCGGTACGGCAAGCTCGTCGCCAGCATCAAGGTGCCGTCGGGCTACGGCATGTGGCCGGCGTTCTGGACGCTGGGGGCGAACATCTCCAGCGTGGGGTGGCCGCGCGCGGGGGAGATCGACATCCTCGAGTGGCACTCGGGCGCGCCCTCGTGGATGAAGGTGGCCACGCACTGGGCCGGCGGAGACTGGGGCGCGGGCGCGGACGGGGGCGCGTCGCTGGCGGACGCGTTCCACACGTACGAAGTGGAGTGGACGGCGAGCCGCATGGTGTTCCGGCTCGACGGGAGAATCCACGCGACGGCCGAATACACGCACAACGAGCCCGGCTTCCAGCAGCCGCACTACATCCTGTTGAACCTGGCGCTGGGCGGGAACTGGTACGGCAACCCCCCGGCCTCCGCCATCGACCTGCCGACCGGGCAGCGCAAGACGATGGAGGTGGAGTGGGTGCGGTGGTACCAGGCGGGCGGGGGCTCGGGCGTCTCGCTCGCCAACGCCGGCTTCGAGGCGGACATGAGCGGTTGGTCCACCTGGAGCCCCAACGGCACCGAGGCCGCGGACTTCAGCGAGACGTACAACGGGGGGCATTCGGGCAGCTACCACCTGACGCACTGGAACAACGCCGCGCCCTTCGAGGTGTGGACGTTCCAGACGGTGTCGGGGCTGGCGTCGGGCAGCTACAAGGTCCGCGCGTGGGTGCGCAAGGGCGGCACCTTCGACCTGGCGCGCATCCAGGCGAAGACGTGCCCGGAGTGCAGCCCCGCCTTCACGGAGCTGGGGACGTATGGCGCCTGGACGCTCGTGGAGTCGCCGGCCATCTCCGTCACCGGGGGCTATCTGGAGCTGGGCTTCCACACCCGGGCCTCCACGGGCAACGGCGCCAACTTCATCCACATGGATGACGTGGAGCTCGTGCGGTTGTAGTCCTCCCCGCGGCCCGCGAGGGGCGGCCTCCCCCGGAAGGGGGAGGAACCGGCTGGGTTTCGCGGGATAATCCGGCGACCTGCACGCCGCGCCGGCAATGCGGAGATGGATGTTCGAGGCGACCGCTCATCACCGGAGATGCCACGGGCGCGGGAGCGCGGGGCGGTGGCTCGCGCTCCTGCTCCTGGTGCCCATGCTGTCCGCTCGCGCGCAGCCGCGTGAGCGCGGCATCGCGCAGTTCTACCACTCGCGCTGGACGGTGAAGGACGGGGCGCCCGGCCAGGTCTCCGTCCTGGCGCAGACGCGGGACGGCTTCTTGTGGATGGCCACGGGGGCGTCGCTCTACACGTTCGACGGGGTCCGCTTCGAGCGCTTCGTGGCGCCGGACGGGCTGCCGTTGGGCAGCGTCAGCGCGCTCCTGGCCACGCCGGAGGGCGGGCTGTGGATGTCCTTCACCCATGGCGGCGCGGCCTACCTGCATGAGGGGACGCTGAAGCGCTATGGCGAGGCCGAGGGCCTCTTGAAGGCGTCGCTCATGTCGCTCGCGTTGGATGGCGAGGGGCGGGTGTGGGCGGCCGGGCCGTTCAGCGGGCTCAACGTGTTCGAGGGCGGGCGGTGGACGCGGTGGGGGCCGGACCAGGGCATCGAGGGCAACCGCGTCTATTGCGTGCTGGTCGACCGCGACGGCGGGACGTGGGCCGTCGCTGGCGAGGCGCTCGTGTACCGGGAGCCCGGCGCCCGTGCCTTCCGCCCGGTGACCCAGGGCATGAAGTGGGTGAGCCGGATGGCCCAGGCGCCGGACGGCGCCATCTGGGTGGCCGAACCCCAAGGACACGTGCGGCGGGTCGGCCTGCCAGGAGGCCGGCCCCATCCGTTGCCAGCGCGGCTGGAGGTCGAATCCGCGGGGCTGCTGTTCGACCGCGAGGGGAGCCTGTGGGTGACCTCGCTCGGCGACGGGCTGCGGCGGGTGGCCTGGCACGAGCAACTGGGGGCCGAGCCGCTCGCGAAGGATGCCGCGCCGGTGGAACTGTTCACCGAACGCGACGGACTCAGCGCGGACTACACGTGGCCCATCCTCGAGGACCGCGAGGGCACGCTCTGGGTGGGGACGAGCGCGGGGGTGGACCGGCTGCGTCGCAGCGCGCTGGTCCCCGCGCCATTCCCCCGAGGCGCGCATGACTTCGCCCTGGCCGTGGGCGGCGACGGCGCGGTGTGGGCCGGCACGACGAACCGGCCGTTGATGCGCCTGTCGGGCCGTGTCGTGGAGAACCTCGAGCTGGGGGCGGCCGTGCGCAGCGCGTATCGCGACGCGGAGGGCACGGTGTGGCTCGCCGCGGAGAATGGCCTGTGGCGCATCGAGCGCGGGCGCCCCGTGCTCGTCACGGCCTACCCGTTCCCGGGCGACGCCGTGCAGGTCCAGCGCCTGGTGCGCGACGCCGAGGGCGGCGTATGGGTCATCTTCGTGAGGGAGGGGCTCTGGCGGTGGAAGGACGGGACATGGCGCCCTAAGGGGGACGAACTCCAGCTCACCCGCCAGCCGCGCCTCACCGTCATGGCGACGGACGCACGGGGGCAGGTCTGGCTGGGACATGACGCGGCGGTCCTCCGGGTCGACGGCGCGCGGGTGCGTCGCTGGGACGCGGCGGATGGGTTGGACGTGGGGGTCGCCACGTCGCTGCTCCCGGGGCGCCGGGTATGGCTGGGGGGCCTCCATGGGCTCGCGTATCTGGATGGCGAGCGCTTCCGGACATTCCAGGTGGAGCTCGCGGGAGAGAGCCTGCGAGGTGTCTCCGGGATACAGGAGATGCCGGACGGGAGCCTCTGGCTGCACGCCGTTCCAGGGGTGCTCCATGTCCCGGCGGAGGAGGTGGCCCGCGTTCTCGCCGAGCCCGGGCGGCGGGCCCGCGCCGAGCTCTTCGATTTCCTGGATGGACTCCAGGGGCGGCCCGCGCTGGTCCGCCCGCTGCCCACGATGGTGCGGGGCCCGGATGGGCGGCTGTGGTTCGCGACGAGCAACGGGGTGGTGTGGGTGGACCCCGCGCGCATCGAGCGCAACCCCCTGCCGCCCCCCGTCTCCATCCGCCGCATGCGGGTGGATGGCGCCACGCTCCCGCTCGGGGAGGACCTCGTCCTGCCGCAGGGGGCGGGGAACCTGGAGATCGACTACACGGCGTTGAGCCTCTCCATCCCCGAGCGGGTGCGCTTCCGCTATCGCCTGGAGGGGGTGGACGAGGACTGGCAGGACGTCGGGACGCGGCGCACGGCGTACTACTCGCGGCTGGAGCCCGGGCGCTATCGCTTCCGCGTCATCGCCGCGAACCACGATGGCGTGTGGAACGAGACCGGGGCGACGCTCGGGTTCTACCTCCCGCCCACCTCCTTCCAGACCTGGTGGTTCCGCGTCCTGTGTTGGCTGGCGGCGCTGGCCGCGGGGTGGGGGCTGTACCGGCTGCGCGTGCGGCAGGTCCAGGCCCAGACGCGCAGGCTGCTGGAGGAGCGGCACCGCGAGCGGGTGCGCATCGCGAGGGAGCTGCACGATACGTTGTTGCAGGGCGTGCACGGGCTGGTGCTGCGCTTCCAGACGGCGGCGGAGCAGATTCCCGCGGACCATCCGGCGCGCGTGTCGATGGAGAAGGCGTTGGACCGCGCCGACGAGGTCCTCGTGGAGGGACGCGACCGGGTGATGGACCTGCGCGCGGCCACCGAGCAGTCCGAGGACCTGGCCGCGGCGCTGGCCCGCGTCGGGCGGTCGCTCATGGAGGAGCACGGCGTCGAGTTCCGGCTGGTGGAGGAGGGCTCGGCCGTGCCGCTGGACGCGATGGTGCACGACGAGGCCTTCCACATCGGGCGGGAGGCGTTGATGAACGCCTTCCAGCACGCCAGGGCACGGCGCATCGAGGCCGAGCTGACGTACGACTTCGGCATGCTGCGCCTGCGCGTCCGGGATGATGGCCGGGGCGTGGACGAGGCCTTCCTCCGCGCGGGCGGCAAGCCCGGCCACTGGGGCCTGTCCGGCATGCGGGAGCGGGCCCTGCGGATTGGCGCGCGGATGGAGATCTGGTGCCGGGAGGGAGCGGGCACGGAGGTGGAGCTGCGCGTCCCCGCCGGCAGGGCCTACCGTGGCGCCTCCCAGGGAGCCTGGAGGGCGTGGCTGCGGAGGCTGGTCTCCGGGGTGCGTTGAGGGCGAAGCCGGCTACAGCCACCACCGCCAGGACAGGCCCGCGAGCGTGGTGTAGCCCACCGCCGAGCGCTGGATGCGTCCGTCGGGCGAGAGGAAGAACACGGTGGGGAAGCTGTCCACGCGCCAGGCCCGCTGGAGCGCGTCGTCTCCCAGCAGGACGGGATAGTCCACCGCGTGGTTGTCGACGAAGCGCTGGACGTCCGCCTCGCTGTCGTACGCCACCGCGATGGACACCACGCGGGCGGAGTCACCCGCGAGCCGCTGGAGCTGGGACAGGTTGGAGGACTCCGCGCCGCAGACGCCACACCACGGAGCCCAGAAGGCGAGCACCACGGGACGTCCGCCCAGGGACTCCAGGCTCACCGTCTCGCCCGTCAGCGAGCGCAGCGTGAAGTCCGGCGGCTTCGTGCCAGCGCCGGGGTGGCGTCGCGTCTGCCACGCGCTCACCGCCAGGAACACGACGGCCACGAGCAGCAGGTCCACGCCCCAGCGCACCCACCGGCGTCGTCGGGCCCGCTCCCACGCGACCCGCGCCCTCGCCCATGCACCCGACATCGCTTGCTCCCTCTGCTCCGGCGGCGCGCGGCGAGGAGCGCCGCGCGTGCGTCGAGGCATCCTGCCACCGGACGGGCCCTCCATGGGGGAGGGCCCGCGCGGCGTGTGCTTCACGTCATGAAGGAGTGGGCAGGAGGTCCTCGGGTTGCCACGAGGCCGTCCTCACGCTGTCGCTGGCGATGCGTTGGGCGCGCCCCAGGGACCTGCCCAGCGCGTGTCCGGCGCGCTCCAGCGCCCGGTCCACCGCCGCGGCCAGGCTCGTGTCGGACGCCTCCACCGCGAGCTGCCGGCCCTGCTCCAACCGCACCGTCACCTTGGCCACCTTGTCCACGCCTCCGCGTGGGCCGTTGATGTCCTCCAAGCGCACCGTCACGTCCCGGATCCGGTCCGACAGTCGCCCCATCGCGAAGCGCGCGCGGCGCTCGCAGTAGTCGCGCAGGGTGTCGGTGAGGGAGAAGTGACGGGCTCGGATTTCGATTCGCATCCTCGGCTCCTTTCGGCCCACCATGGGCCTGAGAGGTATGTGCCGCGCCGGTGATTTCCGCGCCAATAGGAAAAGCCCCCGCGGACCTTCGAGAAAACCAAGGGGTCCGGTGGGGAATGAGGCCGGGCGACGCGTGTTGCCGCCGAGCGGCCGAGCTGCGTCATCGTCATCCAGGGGAGGTCACCCGTGGGGTCAGGACCCGGGACTGACGGGGATGGACCCCATCAGTCCCGGGTACTTCCACCAGCGCGCGATACAGGATTCGAACCTGTGGCCTTTGGCTCCGGAGGCCAACGCTCTATCCAGCTGAGCTAATCGCGCACAACGGCGTGCGACGGGGGGACAAGTAGTCGAAGTCCCCGGAAGACGCAAGCACACAATCCCACCTGGGACAACAGGGCGACACCTCCCAGGGGAAAGGGCCCCTGGAAGGCGCATCCCCGAGGCCCCGTCCGCCCTGGGGCCGGGAGGGCGACCGGTGCTTCCCTGGCCGAAGAGGCTCCGGTCGGGGCGCTACCAGAAGACGCCCACGGAGGAGATGCGGTCGTTCCACGAGTGCCAGCGCCGGAACGGCCAGAATCCCGTGTACCAACCGCCGGTGCGCAGGCTGGCGACCTCGTTGCCGCCGATGACCCAGTTCCGGGCCCCGGAGAAGTTGATGTGTTCCCAGTAGATGGTCCAGGACGCGCACCACGACGAGCGGATGGACGAGATGCGGTCGTTCCAGAAGCCCCCGAGCCGCGAGTGGGCCCATCCGGGCGCCAGCGTGAAGCGAGCCCCCTGGAAGTTGTCATGCTCGAAGAACTCCGAGTGCCAGTTGCAGAAGGCCTGCCGGAGCTCGTTGGGCTGCTCCGACGGGTACTGGTTGGTGATGGCCAGGTACGCCTGCAGGTCCGCGGTGGTGCGGAAGCCACGGACCACGTTGAGCTGCGCCGTGCTCGCATCGGAGAGGTAGTGGGTGATGAAGATGTCCAGGTCGCGAATCTGCGCCGCCGTGTACACGTGGCCGTCGACGAGGATGGGCAGGGCGGGCAGGAACCCTTCCTCGGGCATGACCTCGTCGTCCCTGGGCGTGGCGTCCGTGAAGGCCATCGCCAGGGTGAGCGGGACGGACTCCACGTCCGGGATGGGGTTGGGCGGCGTCTCGGGAGGCGGCTCGGCGCCGACACACACCGCCTTCCAGGCGTTGCTCACCGAGGTGACGGTGGCGGCGTCATAGCCCAGCTCCGTGGCGGCCTGCTCGGTGGCGACCTTCGCCGCCGCGAAGCTCGAGCCGGGGATGAGGATGTCCGTGTTGGCCTTGTAGAAGATGCGCGCGGCCTTCTCGATGCCGATGCCCGCGACCACGGTGGGCGTCCTGCGGTGCGGGTGCCTGCCGCCCTGCGACAGCAGGTGGAACGCGAGGTTGGAGATGCCGGAGCTGTAGTGCACGTCCACGTTGGAGGAGTAGTCGTAGTAGCAGTCGAGCGATTCGCCGTCCTGCTTGGGGTTCGCCATGTAGCGCAGGGCGTCGTTCGGGATGGACGGCGTCCAGACGTCGTCGCCGATGAGCCAGGTGCTGTCGCTGACCACCTTGCCGTCGCCGTACCACTCGCAGACCGCGCCGAAGATGTCCGACATGGATTCGTTCAGACCGCCGGACTCGCCCGAATAGATGAGCCCGGACGTGTAGTCGGTCACGGCGTGGGTCAGCTCGTGCGCCGTCACGTCCAGCGAGTTCGCCAGGTTGCTGGCGTTCACGCCGTCGCCGTCGCCGTACACCATCTGGGTCCCATTCCAAAACGCGTTCACGTAGTTGACGCGGTGGTGCACGGTGCTGACGAGCATCGCGCCGGCGTCGTCGATGGAGTCACGGCCGAACAGCTGCTTGTAGCAGTCGTACACCGTGCCCAGGTGGCCGTAGTTCGTGTTGACGACCGGGTCGGCGTGCGCCGCCTGGCCCTCGCCTCGCGCCAGCGTGCCTGGCAGCGTGGTCGTCCTGTTGCCGTTGTACACCCGGCGGTTGAGCGCCGAGTGGATGCGCGGATGCACGGCGAGCAATCCGCCATCGTTCGCGTCCACGTAGACCAGGTCGTTGGAGGGCATGTCCGCGCGCTGGCCCTCGACCTGGACCTGCCAGGCCAGGTGCATCTTCTCGTCGCCCTCGGGACGGAGGAACACCTGCTCCGCGGGGCCCACGGCCGTGGCGGACTCCGCGCTCGAACCGCGCACCGCCGCCTCGATGGCGGTCTCGGGCGGTATCAGGCCTTGCGTCGAAACCAGGATGCCGCCACGTGCGTTGCCGTTGACTGCGTAGACGACTCCCCGAGGGTCCACGTGGAGCACCAGGGCGCTGCCGATGACGGGCAAGCCCCAGTGGAACTGCTGGAAGCGCAGGTGCCGGTGGCCCTGCTCGTCCACGGTCTGCTTGCGGAACACCAGGTCCTCGCCCCGGATGCGGAGCGCCGACGCCACCTCATCCAACACCCCACGGACATCCTCCCCCGTGGCCCGCGACTTCTCGCTGAAGACGCGCGGCACGCGGCCGAGCTCCCGGCGGACGAAGTAATGGCCGTCCGACCTGGGGGTGACGTGTGGCCTGAACGGGGCCGCCGGAGCAGCCGCCCCTACGTCCTCGGCCACCGAGGGGACCGCGGCCGGGGGCGCTTCCTCGGCAAGGGAACCACACGCCGTGAGGCTGGCGCCGAGACAGGTGACCAGGATGGCCTTCACATACGGAAACGTCATGACAACTCCTCTCGGGAAGGACGCTCGAAGGAGTCCTGGCCAGGCTCGGGGTGAACGCACCCATGGCGATGCGACTCCACCCCGCCCCTCATCGACCCACTCCTTCTCGCGCGTTGGCGACCGCAAATCCTGATGGGGAGCCGCCTTTCTTGTAATTCGCTAAAATTAGGGAGGTGTGGGTCGAAGGGAACCGGAGGTCTTCATGCGAGATGGCATCCTTCGAAGTTCGCAGGTTCATGCGCTCGTTCGGCTGATCAACGAGACGCACGAGCTGTCGCTGGAGGCGGAGGAGCGCTCTCGGCACCTGCTCGGTGGGGTGTGTCGCATCCTGGAGGCGGATGCGGGGGCGTGTGTCCTGGAGCGCGACTTCAGGCCGGGAGGGCGGGGTGGGTTCCTGGAGATTGTCGTGGAGGGATGGAATGGGAGGGCGGCGCCTGCCTTCGAAGCGCTCCGGAGGATGGGGAGCGACATCAATCCCGCGATCGACTCCCTGCGGGCGCGAGTCTCGGCGCCTGGGGGCATCGTCACGGCGACTCGCAGGGAGCTGGTGGAGGATCGGCGCTGGTATGGGGCTCGCTATGTCGAGAGCTTCCTGCTCCCCACCGGGCTCGATGATTCGATCTATTCGAGCCGGTGGTCCGGGAGGTCGGGGGAGGCGCAGGGTATCGGGCTCTATCGCCGATGGGGGGCCCGCCCGTTCGATGACGCGGACAGGGAGCTGCTGCGGCTGTTCCACACCCAATGGGGCGGCCTGCTCGCGCCACCATCCCTGCCGGTGCAAGGCCTGCCCGACGCGCCGCTGTCTCCACGCGAGCGGCAGACGCTGGCGCTCCTGCTCCAGGGGCTCGGGGACAAGCAGATCGCGGCCCGGCTGGGCATCAGTCGCTTCACCGTGAATCAATATACGAAGGTGCTCTATCGGAGCTTCGGCGTGCAATCCCGGGCGGCGCTCCTGGCGCGGGTGCTCGGTCGGGACGAGCAGGGGCGAGGACAACGCCCTTCGCACGACAACCCCTGATGAACGAGTGAGTCATCAGGGGTTGTCGTTCCAGCGCGGAGCCGGGTCTTGCCGAGGGTGACGTTCGGGAGGCTACGGCGCGCCGTACAGGGTTTGGAGCGCGGTGACGTCGCTGCCAGAGAACTCGCCCGTGGTGTTCGAGGCCATGCAGGCGAACATGAGGGAGCCATCCGTCGGGACACCGGTCGGCGTGCCGGTGATGTGGATGGCGCCGACATTCGCGACCCCTTCATTGGTCGCGACGCCGCCACAGCTGACCGCTCGGTTGAAATAATCCGTGTGTCGGAGCCCGAGCGTGTGCCCGATCTCATGGGTCAGCAGGTGTTTGATCTGGTTGGCGGGGAGTTGCCCCACCGACGACCCGATTTCGATTCGACTCCCGGCGTTGCCGTTCGAAGGGAGCCGGCTCGTCGTCCCCGTGGTCGGAAGACCGGGGTTGATGACCAGATCGATGGTCGAGTAGGGCGGACGGGGCGGACAATTGGGATCCGCCTCGCACGGGTGGGGGGCGAGCTGGAACGAGAACCTCAGCGACAGGTCATTGAAGTTGGCGATCGCCTCCGTGAGCTGGAGGCGGACGCTCGTGGGGATGTTCGACGCGGGGCGGATGATGATCTCCCCGATGTCGGCCGAGACCATGTTGATGGTGCGGTAGTGTTCCTGGCTGTCGTTGCCAACCTGGAGCATCTCTCGCGAGGCCGTGAGGCTCACCTCGGCGTCACCTCCGACGTAGACGGCGCCATGGGCAACCTGGATTTCGCTCGCCGGGAATCCGGCGGCCAGGAGATTCTCGATGATCTCCTCCGAGGGGGTGGAGACGGTGGCGTCGCCACCACAGCCGAGCATCCAACCGCTGAACATCAGTGCCAATCCTATCGTTCGCCTGGACATCGCATCTCCTCGTCGTGTTGCGTGGTCGTGTTGTTCGGGGACGTCGACAGTCCTGTTCGCGTCGGAGCGACAGTCCGGAGGAGAGCCATTCCGTTGGAACAGGGCCGCGAACGCCAGACTCGTTCAATGCGACACGCGTGACAATTCGCTAGGATTAGGGAGGGTGTCGACGGAGCAACGAGCGCGGAGGTCTCATGAACGGTACCCATCTTCGGAGCTCTCAAGTGCGTGAGCTGGTGCGTCTGATCAACGAGGCTCACGGGTTGCCGGCTGGACACGGGGCGCGTCCTCGGCACCTGCTCTCCGGGCTGTGTCGCATCCTCGGGTCGGATGCGGCGGTCTGCGTCAGGGAAGAGGACTTCAGGCCGGATGGCACTGGCGCCTTCAAGGCCACCGTCCTCGCTGGGTGGGGTGATGACAGGTTGTCCGCGGTGGAGTCGCTCCAGCGGATGGGCAGTGGCTGCAATCCCGCCATCCGCTCATTGATGGAGCACCGTCCGGTCCCGGGGGGCGTCGTCACGGCGATGCGCCGGGAGTTGGTGGGAGACCGCGCGTGGTACTCCGCGCCGTATGTCGAACATCACCTGCTGCCGACGGGGCTCGATGACTCGGTGTACTCGGGGCGGTGGTCGGAACTGCCGGGCGTGGTGCAGGGCATCGGCGTCCACCGGGCGCGGGGCGGGCGGCCCTTCGACGCGGAGGACCGCGAGCTGTTGCACCTGTTCCACTCCGAATGCTGGGCCTTGCTCGGTCCAGCGGAGCATGGCGAGGGTCACACCCCGGACGCCAGGCTCGCCCCTCGGGAACGGCAGACCCTGGCGCTGATCCTCGAGGGGCTCGGGGACAAGGAGATCGCGGCGCGGATGGGAATCAGTCGCTTCACCGTGAATCAATACACGAAGTCTCTCTACAAGTGTTTCGGAGTCCGGTCCCGGGCGGCGCTCATCGCGCTGGTGCTCGGCCAGCGGCCGAGGGGAAGGGCTTGAGGCCTCGGGGGGGGCCGGGTCCATGGCGGGGTCGCGTCTGTCGTCCGCTTTGCACCGCGCACCGTGCATGAGATGGTCGGCCCGGGTCGCCGACTGCTTGGGGGAGAACGCGATGACGGGAACGATGCTCATGGATTGCAGCCCTTCACCGACGAGCCGTTTCCGGTGGGGGCCCTCCTGGCTCCGCCGTGGGGTGGGTCGCCTCGTGCTGCTACCCATGCTCGTCCTCGCGATTCCGTTGCCCGGCGCCGCGCAGCCGACACCGTCCACGCCTGCTGGCAAGGGAGGGGGAGACGCGGGGACGGTGGCTCCGGCGGCGCCACCTCCGAAACCCTTCGTCTGCCCGGCGAAGCGCCGCGTCACGATGTCCCCCCAGGTGTTGAAGAAGCAGCTGCGCGCCGCGACGAAGGCCACCGAAGTGAAGAAGCTCCTCGCGCCACTGCAGCTCGGGCTCAGGTGGAGCGATGCGGAGGCCTGCGTGGAGGAGAGCGCCCCCGCGGAAGTGGTGCTCGATGTCTTCCGCGCCCGCATCCTGTCCGCGGACACGGAGGATTTCGTTCTCCAGGCCAGGGGCGTGGTCTGTGGCAGCCTGCCCATGCTCGCTGGCGTGGTGCTTCATCCGCTCGCGGAGAAGGGCGTCTATTGCCTGACGGAGATGCCCTTCCTGCCTGGGATGGAGACGTCGTATTCGAACTACCCGCCCAAGGTCGTCTTCGCGTTCGAGAACCTCACCGAACCCGTGCGCCAGGTCTTCAGGGTCGACTTCCACCAGGAGTCCACCCGCTCGGAAGACTCCGCGATTTCATATTGGGAGGCGCGAGAGGGCACCCTGGAGGAGATCTTCAAGTTGGAGTCACAGTCCGGCGTTTCCTTCACGTTCAGCACCTCCTCCGACGTGAGTGTCAGCGCGGAGGGGAAGGAGTTCCCTCGCCAGCTCCGGCTCAAGGAGTCGGTTCGGAACTGTGGGCGGGAGATCACGCTGCCGTCCGGGGCCGTGGAACACGACAACGAGTGCTCCGAGGCCTCGAACGAGGCGCTCTATTGCTACAAGCGCACGGCGCCTGATGCTCCCGCCTCCTACGAGAAGTGCTGGGAGCGCCGCTCCCTCGAGTGAGCCGCTCCTGGCGACGAAAGGAGGACGCTCCTCCTGGAGTCACGCGCTCAGAGTCGGGTGACCGCCGCGCGCTTGATCCAGCCGATGCCATCCTCCGCCGACGTGGTGGTGACCGCGAGGAACTCGACGTTCTCGCTTTCATTGTACCAGGTCCAATCGCAGCCACTTCCGGTGACGATGTCGTCCCGGTACTTGTGCTTCAGCAGGGGAGACCCCTGGGTGGGCTTCTCCCAGACGCCCGCCGCGCTCCAGATGACCAGGTATTTGCAGGTGACCGAGGCCGAGACTGGCCGGTCCGTACCTTGATCGGACGCTTGGGGCACGGAAGCCTCGTCCTGCGTGGCAGGGATTTCGTCGACACCCTCACCACAACCCATGACCAGCAGTGACGCAGACACGACCGCAATGGCAAATCGCATGCAATGCCTCTCCTGTGGAGTGTGGAGGCATCGTGCCACAAGTTGCCTCAGGCAATCAATTCTGGGTTTGGGTGGTGATGTTGATTTTCGAGTGTTCGGGGCTGGCGAGGTGAATGGAGGCGCCGGAAGGCGCGCCGATGCGACCTGAATCCCCGCTCTCCCATTCCCAGCGTCCCGGACGCATCCTCTGTTCACGCATCGCTCTCGCGGAGGACAGACGACATGGCCCACGACCACGCTTCCCATCGCCACCATCCCATGCCCCTGGGCTTCGGGCCCGAGCGGGCCGCCCACTATGACGCCCAGGCAGCCGTCAACCTCGCTGGCTTCTCCGCCGTGTACGAGCTGGGCGCCAGCGCGCTGACGGCCCGCCTCGCGGGCCGGGACGCCGCGTCACTGCTCTTCGTGGGGCTGGGGACGGGGGCGGAGCTGGTGCCCTACACGCGCTTCGGCGTGCCGGGCTGGCACTTCACCGGGGTCGAGCCCTCCGACGCGATGCTCGCCGTCGCCCGGTCGCGCCTGGAGTCCGAGGGGTTGCTCCCACGCACGCGGTTGCACCTGGGGGAGCTGCGGACCCTGCCCTCGGGCCCGCCGTTCGATGGCGCCCAGATGATGGGCGTCCTCCACCACGTGGAAGGGGAGGCGTCCCGCCTCGCGCTGCTCGAGGAGGTCGCCCGGAGACTGATGCCTGGCGCTCCCCTGGTCGTGGGATGCCGCGTCGGCATGGACCCCGAGCTGTCGACTGTGGAGGTGCAGCGCCTGCGCGCGTTCGGCGTGTCGGAGGAGGACCTGGAGCGACGCCGCAAGCACCTGGCGGAGCTGCGGCCCATCGAGTCCGACGCCGCCCTGTTCACGATGCTCGCGAAGGCAGGGTTCGTGGCGCCACGAACCCTCTTCGTCTCGCTCCAGTTCAAGGTCTTCCTCGTCCGCCTCGAGCCGGGCCCAGAGAAGGCGTCCTAGCCCCCGCCCGAATGGGGGCGAGCGCGCTACGGGGTGTAGAGGTACGCCTGGTTGAGGACGAGGTTCCCACCGAACGGGTCCGTCGCGGGGACGGAGTCGATGCGCTGATAGGCACCGAAGTTCTGGTAGAAGTGCGTGTAGCAGAGCGTCGGCGTGCAGGACTGGAGACTGCCGGGGTGCACCCCCGAGTACAGGCTCCGGACCCGCCCCGCCCAGGTGAGGAAGATCGGCGGAACGTAGAGATAGAGCACGGTGCCCAGATCCAACCAGGCGTAGTTCGCGCCGACCTGCTTGTAGAGACAGAGCTGGCGTCCGGTCTGGTTGGTTCCCGCGAACAGCCACAGGCTGGAGCCGGCGCACCCCGAGTCGATGAGCAGGTCGTCCAGGTCCTGCTGGGAGACGCCGCTCCTCAGCTTCCGGACATATTCGTCCCGCAGGGCGAGCTGCGCTCGCTGTTCCTCCACCGTGATGGAGGTCGTCTCCGTGACGAGGCTCCCGTCAGGCAGCTCGCGGACGATGGTCTGCTCGACGCGCTCCTGGGGCGTCTCGAGGGGGGCCTCTGGCGCCGGCTCCTCGTCGAGGGGCCCTCCACACCCCATCAACAGTCCGACCACGCCAATCCAACACCACGGGCTCGAGCGCTTCATGTCGACTCTCCTGTCGTGAGGATGCGCGAGCGGCGGACACACGGGCTTCGTGGATTCTCCGTGGGTCGTATCTGGGTTGCAATTGTGGTTCGTGTAGGGGATTGCCCGTAGGGGTGATGCTCCGACCTTCAGCTCCCGCCGCCGAACAGGCCCAGCTGCTCCACCGGGCCCATGGGCGGGACGGGGCTGTCGTCCGCGGGGAGCTCGCGGCGCGCGGGCGGGGCCGGGGTGGGCTTGGGGCGTGGCGGAGGGGCTTCGGGCGGCGGAGGGGGCGGGGGGCGTTGGAGGACGTACTGCTCCGGACGCCAGATGCCGTCCCGGGCCATCCGGACGCGCTCCCTCAGCTCGGGCAGCAGCTCCGGGTCCAGCGGGGCCAGGCGCGGGGCCTCGGGGGCCTCGAGCGGCTCGAACACCTGGAGCTCCTCCAGCCACCACGCCACCGTGCCCCGGCTCGACACGCCCGCCGGCTTCCACCAGGGGTCGGCGCCGAAGGAGCGGTAGTCGTTGCCCAGGGTGGACACCTCCGCCAGCCGCGCCATCGCCACGTAGGCCCGGGCCGGCAGCACGCTGGCCCCCGGGGCCTCCAGGTCATGGCCCTTGCGCAGCCAGTCCACCGCGTCGGCGTCGTACTCGCGCGTGGCGTAGATGGCCAACCAGCAGCCCATCAACTCCGGGGGCGGGTGCAGCGGGTGCCGGCGCGCGGGCATGCCCTGACGCGCGGGCTCGTGGTCGTGCACGAAGACATTCCACATGCCGTGGTGCGTGAGCGCCCAGGTCCACGGGCGGGCGAGCGGGAAGTGGAACACCCCCGTCCCCCGGCTCGTGTACCGGTAGGGCCCGGCGAAGTTGAGGCTTCGGACGTCCTGCATCCACGGCTCCTCGCGGCATGTCCGCGCGACGCTCCGCACCTTAGCGCCCGGGGCCCACGCGCCAAGGAACCGGCCGGCGGCTCGGGGCTACGCGTTGCCCAGGGTCGGCTCGTGCCGGGCGACCTCCTCGTTGGCGCGCACCAGGTAGCCCAGCAGCATGAGCGAGGAGATCTCCTCCAGCACCTGGGCGCGGACCGCCTCGGGGACCAGCGGCGCCAGCTCGTTCAGGAGCCCCTCCGTGTACGTCTCCAGCACTCCGGGCAGCTCGGTGCCCGCATGGTTCTCCACCAGGGCCTCCGCCTCCGCTTCGGTGAGGGTCTGGAGGCGCTCCAGGAACTCGATGGCGTGGTGTGTACGCTCGGCGTCGGTCATGCGCCGGATGCTACACAAGGTGGCGTGTTTCAACGTCGCAGGCCCGGCAGCAGGGGCCCGGCGCCGAACTCCGGCGTCCGCGCCAGCCGGTGCAGCGCCAGCGACAAGAGCCCCAGCACCTCCAGCCGTGACAGCCCGCCCGGGTCCTCCCAGGCGGTGAGACCCAACCCACCGACACGGGGCGAGGCCATGTTCCTGCGCGCCGTCTCGCAGGCCTCCTTCCAGGCGCGGACCTCGACCTGACTGACCTCCCGGGTCTGGGCGAAGGGTTCGTTCAGCTCCACGGCGGACGCCTCGGCCCGCACGGCCGCCAGCAGCCTGTCCAGCTCCTCCCGCGCCTTGACGCCCAGGCGCTCGGACCGGTGGACGAACCGCAGCGCGGCCTGGAAGCTCGGGTCGCCGGAGGACACCCGGATGCGCAGCTGCATCAGCGCGGAGGACAGGGTGTGCCGGAGCATCAGCGCCTCCGTGGACGGGACGCTCGCGCGTGACTCGGCTGCTCGCCACTGCTCATCGGACGGACCTCCCATGAGGCGTCGACGTGGGTGGAGCGGAAGGCCTGAGTCTAACGGAAGTCGGGGCGGAGGCCGAACCGGCCACCGTCGCCCCGGGGTGGGGGCCCGTGTGCCGGGCACCCCGAGGGGAGGACGCGGCGGACGAGGCCCGCCGCGTCCGGGAGGCCTAGTTGGCCTCGCCGATGATGAAGCTCTCGACCTCCGCGATGCGCCCGCGCCAGTACGCGCCGCTCAGGCTCATCCGGGCGCCGGTCGACGGCGTGAGGATGCCCGCGTCCTTCAGGTGGATGTAGGCGCGCTGGTTTCCGGTGATGGGCAGGACGTCCGCGGCGATGGCGGCCTTCTCCGCGGCCTTGAGCAGGTCCTCGCTGGGCGTCGCCGCCTCACCGCGCGACTGGATGAACTCCCCCACCTGCTTGCTCACCTCCGGGGACAGCCCGCCCTTCGCGAAGGCGGCCTCCATCTGCTTGCCGATGGCCTGGAAGTACTCCTGCGGGGAGATGAGCTTGCCCGTCACGAGCGTGCCCCCGACGGAGAGCGTCAGGCCCACCGAATAGTCGAGCGAGTTCATGAAGGCGACGAACTGCTCGAGGAACCAGTCGCTGCGCTGGTTCTGCTGGAACGCCTCCAGGTTGAGCTTGGGGGAGTAGTTGGGGGGGAGGATCGACGCGGCGGAGGACTTCTCGGACATCTCGGGCTCGCTCGGACGACGGGTGGAGTGCCCCTGGGACGGCCGGGGCAAGTTGCGACGATTGGGCCCCCGGAGGCTATTGCAGGTGGCTCGTGGCTTTCGAGGGGAATCCGCGGGAGCGCGACGCGGTGCGTGGTCGATGGGGGATTTGGAGGCGTGAGAGGAATTGACGGACGATGGCGGGCATGGCCCCATTCTCGATGCCCTGGCGTGGTCTGTGCGCGGTGCTCGTTGGCGTGGTCCTGACGGGTTGCGAGGCTCCGCCACCCGGGGTGGAGCCGGACGAGGGGCCGGGAGACGTGCGGGCTCCGGTCGTCGACTTCGCCGTCGGCATCTCCGACTCGGACGCGGACACGTTCACCCATCCGGCCTGGAGCGGGCTCAACGTGCGGCGCGCGCGGGCGGTCGTCCCCTACGACGTCGCGCAGCGGCCCACGACGGACGCGCGGCGACAGTCTTTCGAGGCGTGGTTGCAGGCCACGGCGGCGCGGGGCGTGGAGCCGTACGTGACGTTGGGGCCGAGCGATCGCAGCAAGGCGGCCAACGGCAAGTTCCTGGCGCCGACCGACACCGAGTTCCGCGCGGCGTTCGAGGCGTTCCACGCGACGTATCCCGCCATCACCCTGGTCGGCGCCTGGAACGAGCCCAACTTCCCCAACACCGTCCTCCAGAGCGGCGTGCCGCTGGACCAGGCGACGTGCGCCAGCGAGGACCTGGAGTCCTGTGGTCCGCTGCGCGCGGCCTTCTACTACCGGCTGGTGGTGAGCATCTGTCCGGAGTGCACCGTGGCCGCCGGGGAGTTCGACGCCACGCCCAACGACCCGTATTGGGAGCGCTACCGCGTCTTCCTCCGGAGCCACCGCCCGAAGCTCTGGAGCGTCCACACCCACCATGACGCCAATCGCTACCAGTCCGGCGGACACCACTGCGTCCCGGGGGACCTGAGCTGCACCACGCGCACCTTCGTCGACTGGCTCGGGGGGCTCGACACGAGCTGGGACGTGGGCCACATCTGGCTGACGGAGGTGGGCGCCTTCTATCGCAACGCGGACGGGCAGGTGTTCGGCGACGCGTCGCAGCGGGACACGACGAAGTTCATCCTCCGGCTGCCGAACATCAGCTCCCGAATCACACGCATCTACTATTACAACTACTCGAACCGCTGCTCGACGGCCGCGAACTGCGCGATGCAGGACCGGGGGCTCATCGCCCCGGAGCCGCTCGACGGCAGCGCCTTGTCCTACGACACCGCGGGGCGCCTGCGCCCGTCCTACGCGGTGATTCGCGACCGCGACACGAACGGGCCTTGACGCGCCGTCGCGCGCGGGCGAGGTCATCATCGACGCCGTGAAGGAGAGGAGCGACACATGGGATGGATGGCCTGGGCCGTCGTGCGGGTGGGAGTCCTCGGGTTGGGCTTGGGGTCGGCGGGGCCCGAGGGGGCGGCGCCGCCCGTGCTGGACGCGGGGACCCTCTCCCGGACGTTCTCCGACTTCCAGCGGCGCTGCGCGGCGGATGGACAGCGCCTGTGGGGCCAGTCCCTCTGCGGCCCCTTGCTGGTGGTCGATCCCGAGACGCGCGCCTTCCTCGCCAGCGAGCGCCCGGGCCCGTCGACCCAGCGCTCGGGAGCCGGGCCCTGGGTGGGCGTGCTGCCCAAGGAGGTCAACATCGCCAACACCGCGGTGTCCTGGGCGGGCGTGACGTGGGTGCAGCTGCGCGCGCCGCTGCCCGACTCGCCGGAGCGACGCGACGCGCTGCTGGCCCACGAGTCCTTCCACAGGACCCAGGTGGCGCTGGGCCGGCAGGGGCCCCAGGAGGGTGGCAATGCCCACCTGGACGAGGCCGAGGGGCGCGTGCTCCTCCAGCTCGAATGGCGTGCCCTCGCCGCGGCCCTCCAGACGGCGAAGCCCGTGGAGCGCCGCGCGGCCATCGAGGACGCGCTCGTGTTCCGGGCGGCGCGCCGGGCGCGCTTTCCGGCCGCGGCCACCGAGGAAGGGGCCCTGGAGCGCCACGAGGGCCTCGCCGAGGACACCGGCCTGGCCGTCGCCGCGCGCGACGCGAGCAGCCGACGGAGGCTGGTCCTCGAGAACCTGGCGGACGGCGCGCGCCGGAGCTCGTTCGTCCGCGCCTTCGCGTATGCCTCCGGCCCCGCGTATGGCGCGCTGCTCGACGAATCGCCGGCGAAGAAGACGTGGCGCGCGGCCGCCATCGAGGCAGAGGACCTGGGCGTCCTCCTCGCGCGGGCCCATCGCCTGACCGGGGCTCCCGGGAGCGATGAGGCGACGGTGGAGGCGCGCGCGAAGCGCTACGACGGCCAGGCCCTGCGAGAGGCCGAGGCCGAGCGGGAGCGGGCCGCGCGGGCGCGCGCCGAGCGGCTGCGGCGCCAGCTGGTGGAGGGCCCCGTTCTCCGCCTGGCCCTGCGACACATGCGCATCCAGTTCAACCCCGGGGAGCTGGTGCCCCTCGCCGGCCATGGCACCGTGTATCCCGGGGCCCGGCTGGTGGACGACTGGGGTTCGCTCGAGGCGTCCGGGGAGGTGCTCGTGTCGCCGGACTGGTCCACTGCGACGGTGGTCGCGCCGCCGGCCGCCGAGGGCTCGCGGCTTCAGGGCGCGGGGTGGGCGCTCGACCTGGCCCCGGGCTGGCGGGTCCGCCCCGGCGAGCGCGCGGGGGACTTCGTCCTCCAGGCGCCCGCGCCAGCGCCGTGACGCGCCGGCGTCAGGACGGCTCGGGCTCCGACTTGGGCTCGGGCAGGTGGATGCGCACGGAGCGCACGCGCCGGGGCGTGGCCTCCAGCACCTCCAGCTCGAGGCCGTCCTTGGTGCGCAGCTTCGCGCCGG
The DNA here is from genome assembly GCF_021412625.1 of Myxococcus stipitatus. The sequence goes on from NZ_JAKCFI010000013.1 coordinate 133,944, forward strand.
GCTCCGGAATCGCGCCTCCCGCGAGCGCGATGCTCAGGCCCGCCACCGTCGAGTAGTCTTCGTCCTCGTCGAGGTCCAGGCCCAGCTCGCGGTTGACGTCGCGGATGGCGGCCGACCCCTGGACGACGGCCACCGCCGGGCCCTCGCGGCGCACCAGCTCCTCCGGGGTCTCCGACTCGCTGAGGATGTCGCCCACCAGCTCCTCGACCAGGTCCTCCACCGTCACCAGCCCCACCACGCCGCCGCGCTCGTCCACGATGAGCGCCAGCTGCATGCGCCGCCGCTGCAGCTCCTTCAGCGCGTCCATGGCGCGCATCGTCTCCACCAGGAACAGCGGCGGACGCAGCACGTCCTCGAGGACGATGAGGTTGCCCTCCCACGCCACCGCGAGCAGGTCCTTGGCGATGACGTACCCGACGATGTTGTCGAGCGTGCCCTCGAACACCGGCATGCGCGAATGTCCACTCTCCAACAGGAGCCGGCGGATCTCCTCCGCGCTCGCGTGCCGGCGCAGCGCGACGATCTGCTCGCGGGGAATCATCAGCTCGCCCACCGTCAGGTCGCCCATCTCGAACGCGCGCGCGGCGATCTCCCCGGCGCGCGGGTCCAGCGAGCCCTGCTTCGCCGCCTCCTCCACCAGCGCCTGGAGCTCCTCCGCCGACAGCCGGCTTTCGCTGAAGTTCGTCCGGTCGCCGAACAGCCGCAGCACCACGTTCGAGCTGGCCGTGAGGAACCACACCACCGGCCGCATCAACCACGACAGGCCATGCAGCGGCCTGCCGATGAGCAGCGCGTAGCGCTCACCGGCCCGGAGCGCGAGCGACTTGGGGACCAGCTCCCCCAGCACCAGGGAGAGGTAGGAGACCGCCGCGACCACGCCCGCGAGGGCCACCTCGTCCGCCGTCTGCTCGGGCACGCCCAGCTCCACCAGCAGCTTCCCGAGCCGGCTGGCGATGCTCGCGCCACCGAAGGCGGCCGCCGTGGCGCCAATCACGGTGATGCCGATCTGCACCGTGGCGAGGAACCGCTCCGGGTCGGCGCGCAGCGCCTCCACGGACCTCGCCGAGCTGCTCCCCGCGTCCACCAGTTCCTTCAGCCGGGTGCGTCTCAGGGAGATGACAGCCAGCTCCGCCCCGGCGAACACGCCATTGGCCAGGACGAGCAACAGGATGATGACCAGCTCCGTGACGATGATGGCCCTCCTCTCAAGGGCCCTCTACCGTATCCGTTGGGGCCCCGTTGCTCACTCACCAAGTGACTGCAAGAGGAGTGACAGTTGGTCCTGGCTGGCCCCCTTGGGCAGGTAGTAGTGAGGACCGGACAACAGCGCGGCCCCCACATCCTGTGCGGCGGCGGACGTCAGGAATACGATGCGCGGCCGCGGCCCCCGAGGCAGCCGCTCCACCACCTCCCTGCCGCTCATGCCCGGCATGTGGAGGTCCAGCAGCATCACCTCGTACCGCTCCCCGCGTCGCAGGCTCTCCAGCGCCTCGGCCCCATCCGCGGCCTCGGTGGCTTCGTACCCGAGCTCCTCCAGGCTCAGCCTGAGGAACTCCCTCCAATCCGCGTCGTCGTCGACGACCAGGACCTTCCTGGAGAAGTCGTCCGTGTCCAGTCGCGCCAAGCATCCTCCCCGACACGGGGAGAACCCCCCTGTGGACCCCGCGCATTCGCGGCGGGTGTGGGGCGCGGCCCCGTCCGGGGGGCGGGGGAGCGGGCTCAGAACAGGGCCATGCCCAGCTGCGTCACCAGATACTGCAGGGCGGGGCGGACGTTGTGGCTCGCCGTCCGGGGTGTCTCCGAGCGCGTCGTGCGGCACCAGACGGGGTCGCCCGCCAGCCGGCCTTCCGAGTGGCCGAACACCCGGAAGCGCCCCAGGTCCGTGGAGCTGCCCGCGTTGAAGACGCGCAGGGGGCGGCCCTCGGCGGTGTCCAGCAGGCAGTCGTTGGGCCGGTGGCGGTGGCCGTGCAGCACCAGGTCGCAGCGGCCCTGCGCGCGCGTGACCAGCTCCGCGCCCAGCGGCAGCTCCGACGCGTGCGGCCAGCCCATGCGGGTGGCGAGCCGCTCGGGGAAGCTCTCCTCGGGCAGGGGGAGGACGTGGTGGTGCAGGAGCACCGCCACCAGCGCGTCGACGGGCGCGGTGTCCAGCGCGGCGTCCACCTGGTCCAGCGTGTCCCGCGTCAGCTCGCCGTGGCTGGCGAAGTAGTTGCGGTTGTGTTCACCCGTGGAGTCCACGCACACGAGGAACAGGCCCGGCCGCTCCACCGCGCGCACCTTGTGGCCCTCCAGCCAGGTGCCGCCCACGTCCTCGCCGGGGCGGTCGTGGTTGCCGGGGATGAAGGTGAGCCGGCCCGTGTCCAGCAGCGGGGAGAACAGCTCCTGGAACCGCGCGTACTCCGTGCGCGAGCCCTGGTGCGTCAAGTCCCCGGTCACCACCGCGTGGTCCACGTGTCCGGCCTGGAGCGCCTCGACGAGCGCCCTCGCGGCGGCATCACTCGCGGGGGTGAGGTCCAGGTGGAGATCCGACAGGTGCGCCAGCGTCCGGATGGGCATGCCCGCCAACGTAGGCACTGCTCGCGGCGGCTTCACGTCTGGCGCGTGAATCCCACGCGAGCGGAACGAAACGTCTGTGCATCAGCTGGCGGCCCACTCGTCCTGGGGGGCGAGCGAGGTGTCCACGGCGGACGCGCGCGCGCGAGCCATCAGCCGGGTGCCGGCGCCCACGCGCAGCCGCGTCCCGCGCCACTCCACGGTGCGGAAGAACAGCCCGTGCCACCACGCGACATAGAGGAGCACGTCCTTGACGAGCACGGCCGGCGGCGCCCACGCGGGCACCGGCTGGGGCCGCAGCGCGCGGAACGCGGCCAGGTCGACGAGCACCTTGCCCACCACCACCGCGAGGGCGAGCACCCCGGTCCGCGGGGAGGGGTTGAGCATGGCGCCGAAAACCGCCAGGGGCGCGGGGTTGAGGAGCGATTGGGCCAGGTACGTGGGAGGCGTCACCGCCGTCCGGTGGATGACGCTCCAGCGCAGGTAGCGCTGGAAGAAGGCGCCCACGCTCTTGCCCAGTGAGACGTTGAACACGGGCGTGCGCGCCACGACGACGCGCCGCCCCAGCTTGCGCGTCACCCACTGGCCGATGACGTAGTCCTCCGCCAGCACGTCCCGCACGGAGAAGAAGCCGCCCAAGGACTCCACGTCCTCGCGGCGCAGCGCCATGGACTTGCCCACCACGATGTCCTGGTTGGCGAAGCGCTTGGCGCCGATCATCCCCGCCGCCGCGCTGGAGGCCAGGTAGAGGTTGTCCAGGAGCGAGCCGAAGGTCCGCTCGCCGATGCCCGCCACCGGGTGCGTGACGCAGCCCACCGTGGGGTCGGCGAAGCCCGCGGCGATCTCCTCCAGGTAGCCCGGGCCCACGCGGGTGTTGCTGTCGCTGATGACGAACACGTCGTAGCGCGCGTGGTCCGCCAGGGTGACCAGCTGGTTCACTTTCGGATTGAGGCCCGGGGTGCCCTCCTGGAGCGCCAGGCGGAAGACGTGGGGCCAGCGCGCCACGGCCGCGCGGGCCACGGGGAAGGCGCTGTCGCGGTGGTCCCTGACGCCCAGCACCACCTCGTACGCGCCCGCGTAGTCCAGGCGCGCGAAGTGCTCCAGGTTGGCTTCCAGGTCGTCATCCGCGCCGCACAGCGGCTTGAGGATGGAGATGCCCGGGCGGGGGGCGCCGGGCGGCAGGGTGGGGGCGCGCTCGCGGCGGTGGCGCAGCACGAGCGCGTATTGGACGAGGAGGGCGGTGAGGCCGAAGCAGGCGGCGAAGAGGAGGAGAGCGGAAGCAAGGGGCATTCGCGGACGGTCCTCGAAGGGACGCGCGCTCATCGCGCGACCCGACCGACACGCTAGAGAGCCCCCGCGTCAGCGCCGCGAAGCCCGCGCGGCGCCCCCGCCAAATCCACGTCACGCCCGGGTGAAGCCGTGGCTACTCCCCCAGGTTGCGGCTGCGGGGGTGGCGGATGTCCTTGCCCCGCACCATGTAGACGACCATCTCCGCGACGTTCATCGCGTGGTCGCCGATGCGCTCCAGGTGCTTGGCGATGAACATCAGCGCCGTGGCGCGGCGGATGTTGCGCGAGTCCTCCATCATGTATGCCAGGAGCTCGTTGAAGATCTTGAGGAAGAGCGCGTCGAGCAGGTCGTCGCCCTGGAGCACCTCCTCCGCCTTCGCCGCGTCACTGGAGACGAACGCGTCCAGCGCGCGCCGCACCTGCTGCTGCGCCAGCTCCGCCAGCCGGGGCGTGTCCACGTAGGGCGCCAGCGGGGGGACCTGGTTGAGGTCGATGGAGCGCTCGGCGATGTTGACCGCCAGGTCACCGATGCGCTCCAGGTCGGTGACGATCTTCAGCGCGGTGGTGATGAGGCGCAGGTCGCTGGCGGCGGGCTGGCGCAGGGCGAGGATGCGCCGGCACAGCTCGTCCACCTCCACCTCCAGGCGGTTGACGTCCTTGTCCGCCGCGACGACCTTCTCCGCCAGCGGGCTGTCCCGGTCCGTCAGGGCCCGCATGCTCTGGGAGATGAGGCCCTCCACCTTGGCGCCCATGGCGAGCAGCTTCTCGCGCAAGTCCCTCAGGTCCTGCTCGAAGGCCTTGTCTGTGTGGGTCAACGGCATCTGCGTGAATCCCTTCTGCCTTCCGCTCACCCGAACTTGCCGGTGACGTAGTCCTCGGTGCGCTTCTCGCGGGGGTTGGTGAAGATCTGCTCGGTGGGGCCGCATTCGACCAGCTCGCCCATGTAGAAGAAAGCCGTGCGGTCGCTGACGCGCGCGGCCTGCTGCATGTTGTGGGTGACGATGGCGATGGTGTACGTCGACTTGAGCTCGTGGATGAGCTCCTCGATCTTCGCCGTGGCGATGGGGTCCAGGGCGCTGGCGGGCTCGTCCATGAGCAGCACCTGGGGCTCCACGGCGAGCGCGCGGGCGATGCACAGGCGCTGCTGCTGGCCGCCGGACAGGCCCAGGGCGCTCTCGTGGAGGCGGTCCTTGACCTCGTCCCAGAGCGCGGCGCCGCGCAGGGACTTCTCCACGCGCTGGGCGAGGGCGGCCTTGTCCTTCATGCCGCCCACGCGCAGCCCGTAGGCGACGTTCTCGAAGATGCTCTTGGGGAAGGGGTTGGACTTCTGGAAGACCATGCCCACGCGGCGGCGCAGGTCCACCACGTCCACGCTGCGGTCGTGGATGTCCGTGTCATCCAGGAGGATGGTGCCGGTGTGGTTGGCGCCCGGAATCAGGTCGTTCATCCGGTTGAGCGAGCGCAGGAAGGTGGACTTGCCGCAGCCGGAGGGGCCGATGAGGGCGGTGACGCGCCGGTCGAGGATGGCCAGGGAGACCTTCTGGATGGCCGCCTTGGTGCCGTAGCGGAGCGTCAGGTCGCGGGCCTCCATCTTCGGGCGCGGAGGATTGGGAGAGAGGGACATGCGTGGGCGTACCGTCAGTGAGCGCTGGCGGCCTTGCGGCGTGTGCGCGTCCGGATGATGACCGCGACGAGGTTGAGGGCGAACGTGAGCATCAGCAGCACCAGCACCGTCGCGTACAGCAGGGGGCGGGTGGCCTCCACGTCCGGCGACTGGGTGGCCATCACGTACGTGTGGTAGCCCAGGTGCATGAACTGGGAGTTGAGGTGGGTGGGCAGGTCCGGCAGGAAGTAGGCGGCGCCCGTGAAGAGGATGGGGGCGACCTCGCCGGCGCCGCGGGAGATGGCGAGCACCGCGCCGGTGAGGATGCCCGGCAGCGCGCCCGGGAGCACCACGCGGGCCAGCGTCTGGGACTGGGTGGCGCCCAGCGCGAGGCTGGCGGTGCGGTGGTCCATGGGGACGGCGCGCAGGGCCTCCTCCGTGGAGACGATGACCACGGGCAGGGTGAGCACCGCGAGCGTCAGCGAGGCCCACAGGATGCCGGGCTGCGCCCAGTACATCTCCTCGTGGCCGAACATCCGGTCCATGCCCCGGCCCACGAAGAGGATGAAGAAGCCCAGGCCGAAGAGGCCGAAGACGATGGAGGGCACGCCCGCCAGGTTGACGATGGCCACGCGCACCCAGCGCGCGAAGAGCGAGTTGGGCGGGGCGTACTCGTGGAGGTAGACGGCCGTCAGCACCCCCACCGGCATCACCGCCACCGTCATCAGGAGGGTGAGCGCGGCGGTGCCGAAGATGGCGGGGAAGATGCCGCCGCCCATCATCCCGTCGCTGGGCGGCTGGGAGAGGAACTTCCAGGTGACGCCCGCCGCGCCGCCCTCGAGGATGTTGGCGAGGATGAAGGCCAGCACCGCGACGATGACGAAGGCGCACAGGCCGGTGAGCGCTGTGAGGGCGAGCCCCACCGTGCGGCGGGTGGCGTGCTTCACGCGGCACCTCCGGTGAGCTTGCGGACCACGCGCTTGGTCCACGTGGAGGCGATGAGGTTGAGGACGAAGGTGAAGACGAAGAGCTGCACGCCGATGAAGAACAAGAGCGAGTAGTGGGGGCTGCCCACGACGACCTCGCCCATCTCCGCGGCGATGGTCGCCGACAGCGAGCGGGCCGAGTCCCCCAGGCTCCAGGAGATGACGTCCGCGTTGCCGCTGGCCATGAGGACGATCATCGTCTCGCCGATGGCGCGGCCGAAGCCCAGCACGCACGCGGCGAGGATGCCGGGGGCCGCGGCGGGCAGCACCACCTTCCACGCCGTCTCCCAGGGCGTGGCGCCCAGCGCGAGCGACGCCTCGCGGTAGCTGCGGGGCACCGACGTGAGCGCGTCCTCGGACACGGTGAAGATGACGGGGACGATGGCCAGCGCCAGGCCCAGGCCGGCCAGCATGGCGTTGAGGGGCCGGTCGAAGTGGAACAGGTCCTTGACCACCGTGGACATCACCATGAGGGCGAAGAAGCCCAGCACCACGGAGGGGATGCCGGCGAGCAGCTCGATGACCGGCTTGAGCAGCTCGCGCATGCGCCGGGGGGCGAACTCCGCGGCGAACAGCGCGCCGAACACGCCCAGGGGCACCGCCACCAGCATGGAGACGACCGTCGTCTTCAGCGTGCCCACGAACAGCGGAATCATGCTGACCTTGGGAATCCTGGAGACCGGCTGCCAGCGGAAGGGCGGGCGGCCCGGCGGGACGTCCTGGGCCAGGAACATCTTGGAGAAGCTGGCCTCGTGGCGGGCGGCCGGGTCGGTGAAGAGCGCCAGCGCCTCCTTCGCCACGAAGACGATGATGAGGATGAGTGCGGCGATGCCGGTGAAGGCCATCAGCGTGATGAAGCCCGCGATGGCCTTCTCCCGGAGTTGCCGCCGCCGCGCCGTCGGGGACAGTGCGGGCGCGAAGGCGGTTTGCGTGAGACCCTGCTCCATGGTCGCCTGTCTATCCATAGTGGCTCCGGGCCTCGCGTGACATTCGTGTGACGGTGCGCGTCACTTCACCGGGAAGTAGCCGACCTTGGTGACCAGGGCCTGTCCTTCCGGGGAGAGGGCGAAGTCGATGAACGTCTTCGCCTCGCCGGAGGGCTTGTTGCGCAGGTAGAAGTACAGGTCGCGCGCCAGCGGGTACTTGCCCGCCTTGATGTTCTCCGCGGTGGGGGCGATCTCCTCGTTGCCGACCTTGATCTTCAGCTCCTTGATGCCCTTGGCGTAGGCGGCGCCGCCGTAGCCGATGCTGTTCTTCTCCTTGGAGACGGCGTTGACGACCGCGGCGGTGCCGGGGAGCGTCTGGGCGGAGGCCGCGTAGTCCTCGCCGTCCAGGACGTGGTCCTTGACGAAGACGTAGGTGCCGGAGGAGTTCTCGCGGGAGTAGATGATGATGGGGGCGTCCGCGCCGCCCAGCTGCTTCCAGTTGGTGATGTCGCCCACGTAGATGCCGCGCAGCTGCTCCACGGTGAGCGCGTTGAGCGGGTTGGCTTCGTTGACGTAGAAGGTGACGCCGTCCTTGGCCACCGGAATCTCCGTGCCGGTGGTGTTGTAGCGGGTGCGCAGCTTCTGCTTCTCCGCGTCCTTCATCTCGCGGCTGGACATGGCGATTTCGGTGGTGCCGTTCTGGAGCGCGGCGAGCCCCACGCCGGAGCCACCGCCGGTGACCTGCACCTTGGTGGACGCGTTCTTCTTCATGAACTCCTCGGCCCAGCGCTGGCCGAGGATGACCATGGTGTCGGAGCCCTTCACGGTGAGGGTGCCCGCCTGGGCGGCGAGCGGGAGGGCGAGCAGGACGGCGACGACGAGGGACTGGAGGAAGGCCTTCATGGTGGTGGCAGCTCCTGGAAACGGGGGGCCTAGTACTTGGCCTGCATCTGGAGGGTGAAGAGGTTGTCGTGCGGGTCCTTGGCCCCGTCGGGCGAGGCCGTCATCGGCATCTCGTAGGCGGCGGTGACCTTGAGGTTCTCGCCGAAGTAGTGGAGGAGGGCGACGCCCAGGGTGCCCACGGAGTTGGTGCTGGCGGGCTTGCCGTCCGTGGCGGCGTTCTTGCGGCCATTCTCCGGGTCGAACCAGTCGTAGCGGACGGCCACCGCGTCGGACAGGCCCACGTTCTGCACCAAGAGCGCGTACCAGCCGCTGGCGGGGATGCCCAGCTGTTCGACCTTCACGTCCCCGGAGCTCTTCGAATACGTCTTGCCGGTGATGTACTCGCCCTTCAGGGCCGTGGCGCCCCAGGGGACCACGTCCAGGTAGAGTTGCGCATCCAGTGCCACGCGGTCCCTCTCGTAGGCCTTGCGATAGGCATCGTTGGGACCCTTGGCAATGGAGTGGCCGTACCAGCCGGACACCCCGCCGGACAGCCAGCCCAGGTCGAAGCCCGCCCGGCCGATGAAGTCCTTCTCCTTGTCGTTGTCCGTGCCGATGAATCCCTGATTGAAGATTCCATCGCCGTCGAAGAGGCCGGCGCTGACGTTGACCTTGCCCTCCAGGAAGGTGCCGGCGAACTTGATGCCGCGGTCGCGCTCGTCGGGGAGGAAGGCGCGCACGACGCGGCTGCGCTCGGGCAGCTCGCGGTCGCTGGAGGACTGGACGGCCTCGTAGCCGAAGGGCCACTTCATCTGTCCGAGGGTGAGCGACAGCTGCTGGTGGGTGCCGGGGATGTAGAGGGTGGCCTCGGCGTCGCGGACGGTGACGCCGGTGGTGGGCACCGCGTCGATCTGCAGCATCAGCTGGGCCCAGTCCGTGGTGTAGGTCGTCTTGAGGCGACCGCGGCGCACGCTGAAGCGGCTGAAGCCGCCCGCGCCGGTGTCGTCCAGGCTCTCCTGGTACTGGTAGCGGGCCTGCACGTAGCCGGAGATCTTGAGCTTCTTGAGGGCGGACAGGTCGTTCTTGGTCTCGACGTTCTGCTCCTCCAGGGCGGCGACCTTCCCCTCCGCGTTGGTCATGCGCTCGTCGAGCTCGTCGAGCTTCTCCGCAGGGGTGACTACCGTGTCGGGCGTCAATCCCGCCTCCTGGGGGGCGTCGTCCGTGGCGGGCTCGGTGGGTTGCGTGGCGGCCTCCTGGGACGGCGTGGCCTGCTGGGCCCAGGCCGGGCTCAGGGTGACCGCGAGGAGGGTGGCGACAAGACGAGGCATCGGGAAGGGTTTCGGAAGGGTCACGAAACTGGCTTCTAGGTAACGTCCGTGTCCGTTTGAGGGCCGCCGTGCAACATCCACGTCACGAAACAATCCGCAATCAACCGGCCTCCGGGCTGACGATGCGGTAGCCCACGCCACGCACCGTCTCCAGCAGGGCGCGGGCGGGGCCCAGCTTGTCGCGCAGGCGCATGACGTGGGTGTCGATGGTGCGCGTCTCCAGGGACGAGGACAGGCCCCAGACCTCCTCGAGGAGCTGCTCGCGGGTCTGCACCCGGCCCATGCGGGTCATCAGGTGGCCGAGCAGGCGGAACTCGAGGGCGGTGAGGGGGACCTCCTTGTCCTCGACATAGAAGCGGTGCGCGGCCAGGTCGAGCTTGAGGCTGCCCAGCGCCAGCGGGGCGGTGGTGGCGCCACCCGGGGTGGCGGCGCCTCCGCGACGGAGGATGGCCTTGAGGCGCAGCACCAGCTCCCGCACGCTGAAGGGCTTGACGACGTAGTCGTCGGCGCCGACCTCGAAGCCGCGGATGCGGTCGGCCTCCTCGCCCTTCGCGGTGAGCATGACGATGAGCAGCCCGCGCGACGGATTGCTCGCCCGGAGCTGGCGGCAGACGTCGATGCCGGACATGTCCGGGAGCATCAGGTCCAGCAGGACCAGGTCCGGGGGGCGCTCCCGCGCCGCGACGAGCGCGGCGTCTCCGGTGCCGGCGAGCTGCGTGGTGAACCCCGCATCGCGCAGGTTGAAGTCGATGAGCTGGGCGAGGTCGGGTTCGTCGTCGACGATGAGGACGTGGGCCATGACGCCGCGAAGTCTGCGCCCCCCGATTTCCGTGCGCGTGACGCGTTTGCAACGATTGTGTGAGGAGCGCCTCGCGACGGAGGGCGGGCGGACGTGTGGCCCGGGCGCGTCCTCGCGCCCGGGCCCCGTCATGGCTTCCAGCGAACAGCCGGACAGGATGAAAGGCCTCCCTGCGGTCGCCGGGGGGCCGTTTCGCTACTGGACGTCGACCTCGAGGACCTGCTCGGACGTGTTGCCGGCGGCGTCGGTGGCGCGCAGCAGGACGACGTTGGCGCCGGAGCGGGAGAACGTCACCGTCGTGGTGGCGAGACTCGTGCCCGCGCCGACGTCCGCGCTGACGATCCAGTTGGCGGTGACGCGCACGGGCGTGAGGTCCGTCACCTGGGAGACGACGTCCACCGTCCAGGGCACGGTGGCGCCGGGGGCGGGGGAGACGACGCTGAGCACGGGGGCGGTGCGGTCCACCGTCACCTCGCGGCTCTGGGTGGCGATGCCGCCGGCGGTGTCGATGACGGTGAGGGTGAGGGTGTGGTGGCCCTCGGCCAGGTCCAGCCAGAGGACGGCGTGGCCGCCACCGGCGTCCGGCGTGAGGCGGATGGGGGCGCCGCCGTCGATGGTGAGCAGCACGACGCTGATGGGCGCGCCGCCGGGGCTGGCGGTGGCCCAACCGCAGGCCTTCACCTGGGCGGCGGACGTGTAGCGGGGCACGTCGCACATGACGAGGCCGGGCGGCGTGGCGTCGCGCTTCACGACGTGGATGGCGGTGGCGCAGGAGGCGGTGTGGCCCGCGGCGTCCGTGGCGGTGTACGTCACCGCCGTGGTGCCGAGCGGGTAGACGCCGGCGGCGGGCCCGCTGACGGTGGCGCCGCACGCGTCGGCGGCGGTGGCCGGCGCGGGCGTGACATAGGCGCCGTCCGGGCCCGTGGCGTCGACGATGCGCTCGGCGGGGCAGACGATGGTGGGCGGGGTGACGTCCACCACGGTGACGGTGGCGGTGCAGCTGTCGGTGGCCTGGCCGTCGGAGACGGTCAGCGTGACGGCGTGGGTGCCCACGGCGAAGGGACCTGGGGGGGACTGGGAGACGGAGAACGGGCCCGGGTGCTGGTCCGGATCATGGCTGCCGTCGTCGACGTTCGCCGGGGCGCCGCAGGTGGAGGGGCCGGCATTCACGGTGACGTCGCGGCACACGGCGACCGGCGGGGTGTTGGTGGAGCAGGCCAGGTCGAGCGGCGCGTTGCGGGTGTTGTTGGTCTCGATGCACTCCGTCTCGCGGCCGGTGCCCGTGCCGTCGTCGTCCGCCACGGCCCAGACGTCGCCGGTGCCGCCCGGCGGCGTGGGGAGCGCGAGCGTGACGAGCGCGTCGCCGCCGGCGGGGAGCACGGCGGCCAGCGTGGCGACGCCGAGCAGGGTGCCCCCGGCGGTGGGGTTGCCCAGGTAGAAGGCCACGTGCATGCCGGCGGAGGTGGCGGCGTCACCCTGGTTCACGACGCGCGCGTTCAGGTGGAGCGTGCCCGTCGTCCGGTCGCAGGCGGAGGACACCTCGCTCACGACGAGGTCGGCCGCGGCGTAGGGGCTGGTGTTGCCGGTGCCCTGGGTGTTGGCGCGGAAGGTGTTGAGGCCGGGCGTCAGCCAGTTGGCGACGTAGCTGGCGGGGACGGTGCCGTCGTCGTTGATGTGGGTGACGGAGTAGGCGTGCTGGTTCCAGATGCGGCGGGTGTTGACCCAGCCGTCCTTGCGGTCGCGGAACACGCGGATGCCGTTGGGGCCGGAGAACGCGTAGTTGTTGGCCGCCACCACGATTTCGGCGTTGTCGTCGCCGTCCACGTCGACGACGAGCGGGTTCTCGTACGTCGTGCCGGACGCGTGCTGCACGTCGAAGCGCACCGCGCCGGTGGCGCCGTCGTAGATGCGCAGCCGGAGCTCGTCGCCGTAGATGACCTCCGCCTTGCCGTCGCCCTCGAAGTCGAAGGTGGACGAGCCCGTGACGTTGGAGCTGTTGTCCTGAGTGGGGCTGGACCACTTCACCGCGCCGTGGGTTTCGAAGACGGCGTAGCGCGAAGCGCCCGCCACGCCGATCTCCGGCTGACCGTCCGCGTCGAAGTCCGCGATGTTGGGCGCGCCGCCCGTGCCGCCGCCCGGCAGCACCTGCGTCCAGAGGATGGCGCAGTCGTCGTCCATCAGCGACACGCGGCCGCCATGGACGAGGACGACCTCGCCCGCGGGGTCCGCGTCGAAGTTGGCGACACCGGTGAGCGCCGCGGGGGCGGCGGTGTTCTGGCACTTCAGCGTGCCGTCGTGGCGGTAGATGCTCGAGCCGATGATGACCTCCTGGAGGCCGTCACCGTCGAGGTCCACCGCGTAGCTGATGGAGCCCACCGGACCGGAGAAGGCCGTGGGCGCCACCCACTTCACCACGCCGGTGTTGGTGAAGACGTGGTTGCCATTGATGATCTCCACCGTGCCGTCGCCGTCCAGGTCGGAGAAGGACACGCCGCCCCAGTTGTTCGAGGACACCGTCGTGCGGAACTTGAAGGCGCCGGTGTTCTCGAAACAGATGAAGCCGGTGCCGCTCTCCGGAATCGCGCACAGCTCCACCCGCCCGTCGCCGTCGATGTCCGCGCCCGCCACGCTCGCCGCGCCGCGCACGCGCAGGGCCGGGTCCGTCACCGTCCAGAGGTCGCTGCCATCCGCGCCGCTGATGGCGCGCAGCACGCCGTTGGTCGTGTAGTCGCCTCCGGTGAAGGTGCTGAAGACGACGTCGGGGACACCGTCGCCGTTCACCTCCACGACGATGGGCGTCATCATGACCTGGTTGTGCGTGGGCATGACCGGGCTGCCCGTCCAGGCCCACTCCAGCTCCGGCTCGAAGTTCGGGTCGAAGGGCGGGATGACCTGACATTCACCGTTGGCCGCCGCCTCCCGCGCCGCCAGGTCGGAGGACTCCGTCGCCGCCGTCTCCGCGCACGCCGTCAGCGCCAGCATCCCCAGCCCGGACAGCCAGAGACCTTTCTTCCAATTTCTTCCGTATTGCACGTGCCTCACCTTTGTCTGGTTTTGAATGGTGAGGGGTCCGTATAGTGAGCCGCTTCAAAGTCTTGCAAGTGAGTCAAAAGCTACTGCGCGCGCACGTGGACGGGATGGCAGTGATTGACGGCACGGCCCGCGTGGAGGCGGCTCGCCGCGGTGAGCCATGGGGCCGCGTGACGGGTGGGGGAGGAGATGACGCTCGGGGAGCAAGCATGGGCGCCGGGTCTTCGCGGTTGTTGATATCTTGGAAAACCCCGGGTGATTGGTGTGTCGGCCCGAGTGGTTCCACGGACGGGGCCGCTATGTCACAAGGGTGGAATCCCGCACCGTATGAGCTCACCAGACTCGCCATCGACGCCCCCCGAGACGCCGCCGCCGGTGACGCTGCCGGTCCCCACGTTGACGCCCACGCCGGGAGAGCTGGCGCATGCCCAGCGGCGGGGTGGGCGCTCCGCCCTGCTGGGGTTGGGGCTGGTCGGGGTGGTGGCGCTGACGAGTCCGGTGCTCGGCTACCTGGAGGACGTGGACAACGCGCGCGAGGAGCTGCTGGACCACCTGTCGAACCAGGCGCGGGTGCAGGCGGACGCGCTGGGGGTCCACCTGGTCCTGCTGGAGGCGGAGCTGGCGCGCGTGGCGGGCCATCCGACGCTGCTGCCCGAGGACGGCGCGTCGCCCGCGGAGCGCGCGCTGCTCGACAGCGCCTTCTACCACTCGTCGCTGTTCTCCGAGGGCGTGGCGCTGCTGGGGCCTCGTGGGGAGCGCGTGTGGAGCGACCCGCCGGGCATGACGCTCGGCGCGTCGCCCATCACCCGCCGGCCCTGGTTCCAGGAGATGGTGGCGCGGCGCGCGCCCTCCATCGACCTGATGGAGGGGGAGGGCGGGCCGCTGGTCGTCGCGGTGCCCATGGTCAAGGAAGGGCAGCTCAAGGGGGTGCTCCTGGGGGAGGTGCGCACGGAGGCCCTGCCCACGCGCGCCACGGAGGAGACCGCGCTGTTCCTCATGGATGCCCAGGGGCGGCTGCTGCTGCCGGCGCCGCCGCTGGCGCACCCCGAGGGGTTCTCCTCGCAGCTTCGCGCGCTGGCGAAGGCGCCGGGCCCGGTGATGGTGGACGGCACGCGGATGATGGGGGCGGCGGCCTGGGTGGGGCGCACCGACCTGCTGCTGGTGGTGCTGGAGGAGGAGGAGGCCGCCACGGCGGGGCTGCGCTCGCGCTTCCTGCGGCAGCTGGCCTTCCACATCGCGCTGCTCATCTGCACGCTCGCGCTGTTCCTCGTGCTGTTGCGGCACTCGTACCGCTCGCTCCTGGAGGCGGAGGAGCGGCTGCGCCGGCAGGAGACGATGGCCGCGCTGGGCACGGCGGCGTCGCTCATCGCGCACGAGGTGAAGAACGCCCTCAACGGCATCCAGGCGGCGCTGTCCGTGCTGCGCGCGACGCCCGCGGGCAGCGAGCTGCCGGTGCGGGGGCTGCGCTCCCAGGTGGAGCGACTGGGGCACCTGGCGCGCTCGCTCTTGTCGTTCGGCGCGCCGCGCGCCGCGCTGCGCCGCAGCTGTGACCTTCACCTGCTGGTGGAGGAGGCGCTGCAGGCGGTGCGCATGCTGCCGGAGTCGGAGGCGGTGGAGCTGCGCACGTCGCTGGAGGAGGGGCTCACCTTGCAGGGGGACGCCGCGCTGCTGGTGTCGGCCATCGACAACCTGGTGCGCAACGCGGTGGAGGCCGGCGCGGTGGCGAGGGACACGGGCCTGCGCCCCGCGCCCTGGGTGTCGGTGAACCTGTCGAGGGAGGGAGGGGAGGCGGTGCTGCTGGTGGAGGACAACGCGGGGGGCGTGGACCCCCGGCTCGAGCCCCGGCTGTGGGAGCCCTTCGCCACCGGACGGGCCAAGGGCGTGGGCCTGGGATTGCCCATGGCGCGCACGTCCGTGGAGGCGCATGGTGGCAGTCTGACCTATACCCGTCGTCCACAGGGCAGCATGTTCACGCTGCGGCTTCCCCTGGAGCGCCCGTCATGAGCACCCATCTGTTGCTGGTGGACGACGACCGGACCTTCGCCTCGCTGGCGGCCACCGTGCTGAAGCAGGAGGGCTTCCGCGTGACGGTGGCGCACTCGCTCCACGACGCCCGCTCCTCGCTCGCGCGGCAGGCCCCCGAGGTGGTGGTGCTCGACCGGCGCCTGCCGGATGGGGATGGCATCCACTTCCTTCCCGAGCTGCGGGCCCAGTTCCCGGACACCGCGGTGATGATGGTGACGGCGCACGGCGACATCGCCAGCGCGGTGGACGCCATCAAACAGGGCGCGCGCGACTACCTGTCCAAGCCGGTGGAGCTGGACGACCTGGTGCTGCGCGCGAAGCGGGCGGTGGCGGACCTGCAGCTGCACGAGCGGTTGCAGCGCGCGGAGAGCGAGCTGGGCGGGCGGCGCCGGCTCCTGCGTCCGCGCGCCCCGGCGATGCTGGCCGCGCTGCAGATGGTCGAGCGCATCGCCAAGGCGCCGCGCAGCCCGGTGCTCATCACCGGGGAGACGGGTGCGGGCAAGGAGGTGCTCGCGCGGCACCTGTACACGGTGCAGGGAGGGCAGGGGCCCTTCGTCCACGTCAACTGCGCCGCGCTGCCGTCCGCGCTGGTGGAGAGCGAGCTGTTCGGCCACGAGCGCGGCGCCTTCACCGACGCGCGCGCGGCCCGCCGCGGGCTGGTGGAGGTGGCCGACGGCGGCGTGCTCTTCCTGGACGAGATTGGCGAGCTGCCGCTGAGCCTGCAGGCCAAGCTGCTCACGTTCCTGGACCAGGGGGCCTTCCGCCGCCTGGGCGGCACGGCGGAGCTGACGAGCAACGCGCGCGTGGTGACGGCCACCAACCGCGACCTCACCCGCGAGGTTGCGGAGGGGCGCTTCCGCGAGGACCTCTACTTCCGCCTCAGCGTCTTCCGCGTGGAGATTCCGCCGCTGCGCGAGCGGCGGGAGGACGTGCTGCCGCTGGCGGAGTCGCTGCTGGTGGAGCTGTGCGCGGAGCTGGGGCGCCGTCCGGTGGACTTCTCCCCGGCGGCCCGCGCGCGGCTGGAGCGCTACCCCTTCCCGGGCAACGTGCGCGAGCTGCGCAACGTGCTGGAGCGCGCGCTGGTGCTCGAGACGGGGCCCGCGCTGGAGCTCCAGGCCCTGGAGCCCCGGGGCGGCAGCGGGCCGGCCACGGTGGACCCGGATGCCTTCGTCGTGTCGGGGCCTCCGCGCTCCGTCGACGAGGTGGAGCGGCTGTACGTCAAGCACGTCCTCGCCCGGCTGGACGGCCGGCGCATGGAGGCCGCCAAGGCCCTGGGCCTGTCCTACCCCACGTTCCTCCGCAAGCTGGAGGAGCCCTGAGCCGGGCTCCCCCGCGCCAGGGCGCTTCAATTTCCTTTCCGCAAGTTTCTTGAAGTCCGCCGCGCCCACTTCAAATTGTTTGCATGGGCCGGCGGCCTCCGGATGAGCGGCTCCCTCTGGGAGCGTCGCCTCCGGAAGTGGCACGCATGTTGCCATGACGCACCGCGAGACTTGGCGTGCGCCACCCCTGGGTGGCGTCTTCTCGTGGAGGTGTATGGCGATGTCGACGAGTCATGGGGGCGGAGGCCTGGCCTGGAAGACGTGGGCCGCGGACCTGCCTGCCTCCCTGGTGGTGTTCCTGGTGGCGTTGCCGCTGTGCATGGGCATCGCGCTGGCTTCGGGTGCGCCCATCGTGTCCGGTCTCATCGCGGGTGTGGTGGGTGGACTGGTGGTGGGCTTGTTGGGCGGCGCGCCGCTGCAGGTGAGCGGGCCCGCGGCGGGCCTGGCGGTGATGGTGTTCGGCTTCATCCAGCAGATGGGGCTGGCGATGACGTGCGCGGCGGTGGCGGCCGCGGGGTTGTTGCAGATGCTATTTGGTGGCTTGAAGGTCGCGCGCGCGGCGCTGGCCATCTCGCCGGCGGTGATTCACGGCATGCTGGCCGGCATCGGCATCCTCATCGTGCTGGGGCAGGTCCACATCGTGCTGGGCGGCAGTCCCCAGTCGAACGCGTGGCAGAACGTGAAGGAGCTGCCCGAGCAGCTCGTCGGGTTGCACGGCCCCGCGGCGGTGCTGGGCCTGGTGACGATTGGATTGATGGTGGCGTGGCCCTACCTGGCCAAGGGCAAGCTGAAGCTCGTCCCCGCGCCGCTGGTGGCGGTGGTGGGGGCCACGGCGGTGTCGGTGTTCTGGGGCGCGGACGTGGCGCGCGTGGAGCTGCCGGCCAATGTGTTCAGCAACATGCAGTTGCCGGCGCTGCCCACGGGGAACTGGGGCACGTTCGTGGCGGCGGTGCTGTCGTTGGCGCTGGTGGCCAGCGCGGAGTCGCTGTTGTCCGCGGTGGCCACGGACAAGATGCACACGGGGCCCCGGGCGAACCTGGACAAGGAGCTGTTCGCGCAGGGCGTGGCGAACACGGTGTCCGGGCTCGTGGGTGGCCTGCCGATCACGGGCGTCATCGTCCGCAGCGCGGCGAACATCGCGGCGGGCGCGAAATCGCGGGCCTCGGCATTACTGCATGGCGTCTGGCTGCTGCTGTTCGTTACGATGCTGGGCTCGGTGGCGGGGCTGGTGCCCCTGACGGTGCTGGCGGGCCTGCTCGTGGTCGTCGGCGCGAAGCTGGTCAACATGCACCACATCCGCGAGCTGTCGCGTCGCGGGGAAGTGCTCGTCTACGCGGTGACGGTGGCGGGCGTCGTCGGCATCAACCTGTTGGCGGGTATCGGGTTGGGATTGCTGGTGGCGGTGCTGCGGTTGTTGTGGCGTCTGGGCAGCGTCCAGGTCGACGTGGCCCAGGTCCAGGGGGTGTACGAGGTCCGGGTGACGGGCTCGCTCACCTTCGTGGGCGTGCCGCGTCTGTCCACCGCGCTGGCGCAGGTGCCTCCGGGGGCGACGGTGAAGATCGACCTCGCGGTCGACACCCTGGATCACTCCGGCTTCGAGGCGCTCGAGAGCTGGAGCGACACGTACCGCAAGACGGGTGGCTCCGTGTCCATGGAGTCGCTCGAGGAAGTCTGGGTCCGCAGCGGAACGACGCGGCCCACGCAGCAGGTTCTCGGTTCGCAGATTTCGTCCAACACTCTCGCCTCCGAAGGTGCCCGATGAAGAAGCTCATTCGTGGTCTGCTGGACTTCCAGCTCAAGGGCCGGCCCGCCTATCGGGAGATGTTCGCGCGCCTGGCCGACGGTCAGTCTCCGGATTGTCTCTTCATCTCCTGCTCCGACAGCCGGCTGGTGCCCAACCTGCTGGTGTCCACGGACCCGGGCGACCTGTTCGTCGTGCGCAACGTGGGCAACCTCGTGCCGCCGTCGGACGCGACGGGGGTCTCCACGGGCGACCAGTCCGAGGCGGCGGCGCTGGAGTTCGCGCTGAGCAACCTGGAGGTGGAGGACGTGGTCATCTGCGGCCACTCGAGCTGCGGCGCGATGAAGGCGCTGCTGGGCGGAGGCCAGGTGCCGGGCGCGCCGAACCTGTCGCGCTGGCTGGAGCATGGCGAGGCCGCGCTGCGCACGCTCAAGGCGGGCAGCACCGTGGGCGAGGGCCTGTCCGAGTACGACCGGCTGTCGCAGCTCAACGTCCTCCAGCAACTGCGGCACGTGGGCAGCTACCCCGTGGTGAAGGAGCGCGTCGCCGCCGGCAAGCTGCGGCTGCACGGCTGGTGGTTCGACATCGGCAGCGCGCAGGTGCACGTGTGGCGGTCCGCGCACGGGCGCTTCATCCCCATGACGGAGCTGGTGGGCGAGGCGCTCTTGCGAGAGCTGAGCGGCGACGTGCTCAGCCCCGGTGACGGGCTCGTCGCCAGCAACGAGAACGGCGTGGCCAACGGCGATGGCCGGCACCTGTCCGTCGCCGGGACCTGATTCGGGGAAGTCCCGGAGCAGGCAGCCAGGGGAGCGGCCTCGAACGGGGCCGTGACTCGTGGTTGGAATTCGCGTGGGGGAGGGGAAGGATGCGGCTCCACGTCGCATGACTCCCCTCCTCTTCACGTTCGTCGTCCTGGGCATCTCCGTGGGTGCGGGCCTTCTGGGCTCGCTGCTGGGCATCGGGGGTGGGCTCATCCTCATCCCGGTGCTCACCCTGTGGCTCAAGGTGGACATCCACTACGCGGTGGGTGCGTCCATCGTCTCCGTCATCGCCACCTCGAGCGGCGCGGCCGCGGCCTACGTGCGCGAGCGCATGGCGAACCTGCGCGTGGCCATGTTCCTGGAGGTGGCCACGACGGCGGGCGCGCTCACCGGGGCCTTCCTCGCGGGGCGCGTGGGGGGACGGGGCGTGTACCTCGTCTTCGGCGCCGTCATGGCGTACTCGGCGCTGGTGATGTTGCGCCGCATGCGCGCGGGGGCGGCGGCGCCCGTGCCCGAGGACGCGCTGGCGGACCGGCTGGGGCTGCACGGCAGCTACTGGGACGAGGCCGCGGGGCGCGAGGTGGACTACCGCGTCACCCGCCCGCTGGCGGGCCTGGGGCTGATGTACGTCGCGGGCACGGTGAGCGGGATGCTGGGCATCGGCTCGGGCGCGCTGAAGGTGCCGGCCATGGACCTGGCCATGCGGCTGCCGCTCAAGGTGTCCACGGCCACCAGCAACTTCATGATTGGCGTGACGGCGGCGGCCAGCGCGGGCGTGTACTTCGCCCGGGGCCACATCGACCCGTTCATCGCGGGGCCGGTGTGCGTGGGCGTCACGCTGGGGGCCTGGCTGGGGTCGCGCCACCTGATGGGCCGCGTCAACGCGCTGTGGCTGCGCGCGCTCTTCGTGGGCGTGCTGCTGTGGGTGGCCTTCGAGATGCTGCGCAAGGGGTGGGCGTCATGAACGACGCGCCGAAGCCGGAGTCCGTCTCCGCGACGTCGAGCGACGATGCGCAGGGGGCGCTGGTGGCGGAGTTGCTCATCAGCGACCTCTTGCGCTACGGCGTGCTCGCGAGCCTGTCGCTGGTGACGCTGGGCACGCTGGTGACGTTCTTCCGCCACCCGGACTACCTGGTGTCGTCGGAGGCGCTCGAGCGGCTCACCGCGCCGCACCCGGTGCCGCACGGGCTGACGGACGTGGTGGCCGGGGCGCTGGCCGCGCGAGGCCAGTCCTTCGTCATGGCGGGGCTCCTGGTGATGATGGCGGTGCCGGTGGCGCGCGTGGGGCTGTCGCTGCTCATCTTCCGCCAGCAGCGCGACCGGCTCTACGTCGTCATCACCGCCGTGGTGCTGGCGCTGCTGGGCGTGTCGTTCCTGCTGGGCGCGGCCGAGGGCTGAGCGGCCTTCACCGCCCCGCGCCGGCGCGGCGCACGGGGCGGCCCGGCGTGGCCCACCAGTCCAGCCGGAAGCCCTTCTTGCCGGAGGGCTGCAGCGCGGCCACCGTGCCCTTGCGCAGCTTGTCCGGCGCCGCCTCGCCGCCGCCGGCCTCCAGCGCGAGCGCGAGCGCCTTCTCCAGCGACGGGTTGTGGCCCACCAGGGCGAAGCCGGGCCCCGACTCGCGGGCCAGCTGGAGGATGTGCTTGTGCGCGCCCTTGCGGGGGACCAGCGCCGGGTGGACCTCCACCTGGGACAGGCCGAAGCACTCGGCGAGCAGCTCCGCCGTCTGGACCGCGCGCACCAGGGGGCTGGTGAATACGCCCACCAGGGGCGTCAGCCGGGCCAGCTTGCGCGCGTGCTGGCGGAAGAGGGCGCGGCCCTCGGGGGTGAGGGCGCGGGCCTCGTCGCCCAGGGCGTGGGTGTCCTCCGCCACGGCGTGGCGGACCAGCAGCAGGGGCAGTTCGCGAGGGGTCATGGTGGCCTTGCCTCAATCACCCGGTGCGCGCGGGCGCAAGCAACGCCCTGGCGACAACCGGGCTCAGCCGTCCAGGTCGTTGAGGACGTCGAGCGGCAGCGGCGTGGCGTCCGTCACCGTGCCGTCGAGGTCCGTGGGCAGGTGGGTGGGGTCGACCTCCGTGGGCGGCCGGTGGTCGAGCGGCACCGCGGCGGTGCGGGCCACCGCGCCCGGGGGCGGACGCAGCACGGGGCCCGGGGGCGGCAGGCCGGAGTGGCGCCGCGCGGCTTCCATGAGCGCGTGGTGGTGGCGGTAGCGCGCCTCCACCAGCTTGTGGATGAGCAGCGGGCCGCCAGGCACGCGGCGCGCGGTGAGCGCCTGGGTGGCCTTGCGCACCGGGTAGCGCACGCGGCGGATCTGCACCCGCCAGCCCTTGGGGGTGAAGGTGAAGACGCCGTAGGCGGGCCGCAGGTCGCCGTCGCGGGGGATGCCGGCGCTGGCCACGTCGGCGATGAGCATGCGGCCCACGCGCCGGCGGTAGGGGAAGTGCAGGTGTCCGAAGGCGCACGCCGCCGCGTCCAGGTGCGCGAAGAAGCGGCGCACCGCGACGTCATCCAGCGTGGGGTCCAGCGACTCCTCGAGGTTGCGCGGGTTGGCGTGGCAGACGAAGAGGTCCTGCCCCTTGCGCGGCGTGTACCGCACGGAGAAGGGCAGGCTGCCCAGGCTCTTCAGGTGGGCCTCGCCCAGCTGATCCCGCGTCCAGCGCAACAGCTCCGTCTTCCAGTGGTCCCGCTCCCGGTAGGCCCCGCCCAGGTAGTTGCCGGCCAGGTAGCAGTCCGTGTTGCCCATCAGCACGGAGTCGCAGCGGTCGAACAGCAGGTCCACCGTCTCGCGAGGGTGGGCGCCACGCAGCGCCAGGTCGCCCGCGGCCACGATGTAGTCGGGCGCCACGGAGCGGGCGATGTCCTCGAGGACGGCCTCGCAGGCGGGGAGGTTGCCGTGGATGTCCGCGAGGATGGCGACCCGCATGGTCGTCCCATCCTACCCCGTCGCCGAGCGCGCGGGGACCGCCTGGGGCAGAAAAATCGTGAAGGTGCTCCCCACGTTGGGCTGGCTCTCGACCTTGACCTCGCCGTGCATGGCCTGGAGCAGGTGCTTGACGATGGACAGCCCCAGCCCCGTGCCGCCCATGTCGCGGCTGCGGCCCTTGTCCACCCGGTAGAAGCGCTCGAAGATGCGCGACAGGTGCCGCGGTTCGATGCCCAGCCCGGTGTCCCGCACCCGCACCACGCACCGTCCGTCCTCGCACGCGCCGTCCACGTCCACCCGCCCGCCCGCGGGTGTGTACTTCACCGCGTTGTCGAGCAGGTTCAGCAGCACCTGCTCCACCGCCCGCGAGTCTCCCACCGCCCGCAGGCCCGCCGGCACCTGGAGTGAAATCGTCTGGCCCTTGCCCTCGGCCTTGGGGCGCACGGTGTCGGCGGCGCGGGCGGCGGCCTCGGCCAGGGAGACGTCGGTGAGCTTCAGGCTCACCTCGCGCGACTCCAGCCGGGACAGCTCGAGCAGGTCCTCCACCAGTTCGGACAGGCGCTCGGACTGGCGGTGGATGATTTCCACCATGCGTGGGGCCACCTGGGCGTCCGCGAGCGCGCCGCCCTGGAGCGTCTCCGCGTAGCCCCGGATGGCGGTGATGGGGGTGCGCAGCTCGTGGGAGACGTTGGCCACGAAGTCCTTGCGCACCTTCTCCAGGCGCCGCAGCTCGGTGACGTCGTGGAAGACGGCGGCGCTGCCGGGCAGATCTCCACCCACGGGCGTGACGCGGATGGCGAGCGTCCGGGGGAACAGCCCCTCGAGCGCCAGCTCCAGGTGGCTGGAGGCGCCCTCGTGGCAGGCGCGCATGACGGCGTCGTGGAGCTGGTCGTCGCGGATGAGGGCCAGGGGGCGCTGGCCGACGATGGGGCCGCCGCCGCCGGGCCGCAGCATCTGGTGGAGCGCGTCGTTGTGGCGCACCACGGTGCCCTCCGCGTCCGTCACCCAGATGCCCTCGGCCATGCTGTCCAGCACCGCGGCCAGGGTGCGCGACTCCTGCGTCAGCTCCGCGCTCCGGGCGGACATGCGCGCGTGCAGCGAGTCGATGGCGCCCTCCAGGCTGGCCACCTCCTCCAACTGGTCGGGGTCCGGTCTGGGCACGCCGCCCGCGCCCTCGGCGAGCCCCCGGGTGTTGCGCGTCAGGCTGTCGAGCTGCCGCTGGAGCGCGCCCCGGCTGAGGCCCAGCGCCATGAGGGAGCCGGCGAGCGTGACGAGCGCGATGGCCACCGCGTTGCCCGGCGTGCCCAGCACGGCCACGAGCACGCCCACCAGCGTCGCGGGGAGCAAGAGGGGCAGCAGGGTGTAGCGCAGGGGCATGGCGGGGAGGAGTCAGGGGGGGCTGAGCTTGTAGCCGACGCCGCGCACCGTCTCGATGATGTCGCCGGCCGGCCCCAGCTTCTCGCGCAGCCGCTTGATGTGCGTGTCCACGGTGCGGGTGTGGATCTCCGCCTGGATGCCCCAGACGTCGGACAGGAGCACCTCGCGCGTCTGGACGCGGTCGCTGCGCTCCAGCAGCGTGCGCAGCAGGCGGAACTCCAGCGCGGTGAGCACCACCTCCGCCCCCTTCACGCGCACCTGGTGGCGGGAGGTGTCCAGCGCGATGTCCCCGGCGGCCAGCACCTGGGCGGGGCCGTCCTCGGCGTCCGCGCGGCGCAGCACGGCCTTGACCCGCAGCAGCAGCTCCCGGACGGAGAAGGGCTTCACGACGTAGTCGTCCGCGCCCAGCTCCAGGCCCTGCACGCGGTCGGACTCCTGGCCCTTGGCGCTGACGATGATGACGGACGTCTTGCGCAGCTCGGGGTCCTGCTTGAGCAGGCGCAGCACCTCGCCGCCGGCGATGTCCGGCAGCATCAGGTCCAGCAGCAAGAGGTCCGGCGGGTTCGCCCGGGCGCGCGCCAGTCCACCCGCGCCGGTGTTCGCCGTCTCCGTGTCGAAGCCGGCCGCGCGCAGGTTGTACTCGACGAGCCCGGCCAGGTCCTGCTCGTCCTCGATGATCAGGATGCGGGTCATGTGGGGCCTCTCGAAACTCGATGATGGGGTGTAGCGGCGCGGGCCGCCGGACTCAGGGGGGCGCGCTCCCCCGGCGGCGCGAGCGCCTTCCCGCTCAGGGAGCGATGGACGGATCGCAGGACTGCTCGGTCAGCACCAGCGGCGCGGCGACCAGCGGGGCGTTCGTCCCGGAGTTGACCACCTTGAGGTAGTTGCAGGAGCTGCCGAGGAAGCGCGAGGGGCTGCCCACCGCCATGGCCTCGATGACGAGCGCGTAGTCGCGCCCCACCGGCACGTCCACGTCGAGCGACTGGCTGCCGCCGCTCTGCATGGCCGCCAGGTCCACGGTGAAGCGCAGCGCCCGGCCCTCGTTGCCCCGGGCGTCCTCGAGGACGACCAGGTCCTCGCGCCGGACCTGCGAGTTGAGGCAGGTGGTCTGCAGCTCGGTGCAGCTGCGGCTCGAGCCGCGCGTGAGCACGGAGACCTGGAGCGCGTGCACCTCGTTGGCGACGGCGCTCGACATGACCACGTCCAGGCCGAAGCGGCCCGTGGGGCCGGAGGATTCGGGGCCGCAGGCGGCCAGCAGGGCGGCCAGGGGCAGCAGCTTGAGGGAGGAGGGGCTCATGGCTGGGAGGGGTCCACGCGGATGGTGATGGGGACGCGGCCCCGGTCCTCGGAGGAGGAGAGGGCCACCACGCCCGCGGTGCCGCCGATGGCCACCGCGCCCACGGCCACCCACAGCCAGGGGCTCTTGTACCAGGGGCGCCCGGAGGAGCCCTCCGCGTCCGCGACGGCCGCCTGTTGCAGCGGCAGCACCTGGAACATGAGGGGCTGGAACGAGTCACCGCGCCCGGCCAGCCGGCGCTGCGCCGCGTCCGCGACCTCGAAGTAGTACTCGACCTCGTAGGGCTCCGACTCGGCGGGCACGTCGTACGCGGGCACCACCGCGAGGAACCGCTCCTTGTCGTTGCGGTCCTTCACGAAGTCCACGGAGTTGTAGGCCTGGTCCCCGGCGCGTCGGTAGAACAGCCGCGCGCGGGCGCCCAGCGCCAGCTCCTGGATGGTGGCCACCACCTCCAGCGGCGCGCTGCCCCGGGCGTCGGGGATGGGGTCCACGTCCAGCGTGACGGGGCGCACCCGGCGGCTGCGGATGTCGTCCTTGATGCGGGCGTAGAGCGCGCGCAGCTTCGGCGGCGCGGTGCGCGGCAGCTCGTAGTCCGGCCGGGCCTGGAGCAGCTTCTCGTAGGCCTCGCGGGCCTGGTTCTCGTCGCCCAGGTACAGGGCGGTCAGGCCCAGCAGGCGGTAGAGCTCCACGAGCTGATCATCCGTGACGTCCGGCGCGTCGAGCCCGGCCTGGAGCGTGCGCCGGGCCTCCTCGAACTCGCCGTTGTCGATCTGCTCGCGGGCGCGGGTGATTTCGGGGCTCGCCGGCCCGAGCTGCGAGAGGGCGGGCGGCGGAAAGAGGGTGTGGGCCAGACCAGGGGGCGCCACAAGGCCCACCACCAGGAGGAGGGCCCCCAGCCGCGACGGCAAATCGTGCCTGTGCATCGAACCGACCCTATCAAAGCGTTGTCAGGAGGATCCACGAGCGCCGCGTCGTCGTCGGTGACGGCGCGGTGACATCTGCGTGGTGGCGTCGAACCCGGGCGTGTTGACGGTCGAGGGTCCTCCCTCTATGTTGCCCGCCCATTTTTGCCTGGAAGTCGCGTAAATGCTCGTAAAGGTTGAACAAATCCATGAGACGGGGCTGAAGCTGGACGAGCCCGTCGGTCTCGAGCTGCTGGGCGCCGCGCTGTCGGGGTCGGAGGGCGGCCAGGACACCGGTTTCCGGGCCGTGCGTCCGTCCCAGCTCAAGGCGTCGCTGCGCAAGGTGAGCGGCGGCGTATTGCTGGAGGGGCGCTTCACGGTGGACGTGACGAGTCCGTGCAAGCGCTGCCTCAAGGACGTGGAGCTGTCGGTGCCCGTGTCCTTCACCCTGAACCTGGTGCCCGAATCGCTGGTCCGCGGCGACGACTTCGACGACGCGGACGACGAGGGCTCCATGGAGAAGAAGGAGCGTCAGCAGGGCGAGTCCGGCGGCTCGTTCGAGCTGGGCGACGCGGACCAGGAGGTCTTCGACGGGAAGACCATCGACCTGGACCCCATCCTCCGGGAGCAGCTCCTGCTCGCGTTGCCGATGAACGCGGTCTGCAAGGACGACTGCAAGGGGCTGTGTCCCCAGTGCGGCATCAACCGCAACGAGGCGACGTGCCAGTGCGACACGAAGCCGGTGGACCCCCGGCTGGCGCCGCTGAAGAACATCAAGCTGAGCAATTGAGCCGGAAGAAGCGCCGGCCCCCAAAGGATGGGGGCCGGAAAAGGAAAGGGCCGCGACCTCCAGGAGAGGCGCGGCCCTTCGACCTTCATGACGCCCACCGGAGGCGGGCGTCAGCGAGGAGACTTCAGGCCTCGGCCTGGGGCAGCAGCTCGCGGCCCTTGTACTGCCCGCAGGAGGCGCAGGCGCGGTGCGGCATCACCGGCTCCTTGCAGTTCGGGCACTTGGTCACCTGCACGGCGGTGCGCAGGTTGTTGTTCGCCGCGCGGCGGCGGTCACGACGCATCTTGGAAGTACGCTTCTTGGGGACACCCACGGCTCACCTCTGTCTCACGCGCTGTGCCGGGGTCCCCGGCTCCCTGCGCAACATGTCGGTCCAACACCGATCCGGGGAGCGGTCGCGATCAACTCGCGTACTCCCTGTCCGGCTTGAAAGGCGGCGGACCCTAGCGGCTCGAAAGGCCCGAGTCAATGCGCGAGATCTCCCGATGTGGGCTCTCCCACCCATGGGCGCGCGCCGCCTCCACCCGGAGATACCCGAGCGGAGCCCGGGGGACAACGCCCGCCTTCCGCCCGCCATTCTCCGGAGGGCGCTTTCCGCCCGCGTCGCGATCATCCAGCCCCTCCCGGCGCGTGGCGCTTGGGGGCGTGCCTACCTGCGCGCACCCCGTGGGGGCGACCCCAGCCAGTCGTTGCCCCCCTGGGGGCTTCCTGGTGTGCTGCGCGCCGCCTGGCCTCCGGAGGGGCGGGCAGGGCCGGGGTATGACGCGCACACAGACGACGGGGCGACGGGGATGAGGCTGGTGTTGGACGCGATGGGGGGCGACCTCGCCCCGGACGCGCCGGTGGAGGGCGCCGTGCTCTTCGCCCGGGCCCACCCGGATCACGAGGTCATCCTCGTGGGGGACACGGTCCGGGTCGGCCCGCTGCTGGGCAGGGCCCGGCCCCCCGCCAACCTGCGGCTCCACCACGCCTCGGAGGTGGTGGAGATGGACGACCACGCCTCCACCGCCTTCCGGCGCAAGCGCGACTCGTCGCTGCGCGTGGGCTTCGAGCTGGTGCAGGACGGACAGGGCGACGCGCTGGTCTCCGCCGGCAACTCCGGCGCCGTCATGGCCGGAGCGCTGCTCACCCTGGGGCGCCTGCCGGGCGTGGAGCGGCCCGCCATCGCCACGCTCTTCCCCGCACTCAAGGGGGGAGGGCGGTGCCTGCTGCTGGACGCGGGGGCGAACGTGGACTGCAAGCCGTCGCACCTGGCCCAGTTCGCCGTGCTGGGCGAGGCCTACGTGCGCGTGCGCCTGGGCGTGGCCCGGCCCCGGGTGGCGGTGCTCTCCAATGGAGAGGAGCCGTCGAAGGGGACGCCCCTGACGCGGGAGGCGAGCGACCTGTTGCGCCAGTCCGACCTGGACTTCGCCGGCTACGTGGAGGGCAAGGACCTGTTCTCCGGCGACGTGCAGGTGGTGGTGACGGACGGCTTCACCGGGAATGTCGTCCTGAAGACATCCGAGGGCGTGGGCATGGGCGTCATCGGCCTGTTGCGTCAGGCCATCGAGAAGCGCGGTGGCCTGTCGGAGAAGCTGGGGGCGCTGCTGCTCCAGAAGGCCCTGGCGGGCCTGCGCCGCGTGGTGGACTACGCCGAGTACGGCGGGGCGCCGCTGCTCGGGATTCGAGGGGTGGGCATCGTGGCCCATGGCCGCTCCTCGCCCCGGGCCATTCACAACGCGCTGGGGGCCGCGCTCGCGGCCGCGCAGGGGGGGCTCCAGGAGGAGCTGACGCGTTGCATTGAAAGGGCCGGCGCCTGGCTTCCTACCCACCAGAGGGGAAAAAGGGCGACAGACGAGGTTGTTTCCGATTAGAGAGCGAAGCCCGGACGTTGGGTTCCGACGAATCTCTTCCGGAGAACCCTCGTGGCAAGGATGAGGCACCTCGCAGTCCGCTCCCGGAACGTGGCCCCTTCGGAAGGGGGTGGGTCGCGGCGCATGCGCGCGTGGAGGCGGCGCGGAGGGCCGGGGCGCCCGGTGCGGGCGGACCTGTCACGGGGTGGCGCGGTGACGCGCCGGTAGCACACAGGGACCGAGTCGTATCAGGAGGCAGAGATCGCACATGGCGAAGGTCGCATTCGTGTTTCCCGGGCAGGGCAGTCAGGCCGTGGGGATGGGCAAGGACCTCTTCGAGAAGTTCCCCGAGGCCCGCGCCGTCTTCGAGGCCGTCGATGACGCGCTCGGGGAGAAGCTCTCCAACCTTTGCTTCGAGGGTCCAGAAGACGCGCTGAAGCTGACGGCGAACACGCAGCCGGCCATCCTCACGGTGTCCGTGGCGGCGCACGCGGTCTTCTCCAAGCGGGGGCCGGCGGCGGCGTTCGTGGCGGGGCACTCGCTGGGCGAGTACTCGGCGCTGGTGGCGGCGGGGGCGCTGCAACTGGGCGACGCGGCCCGGGCGGTGCGGGCGCGCGGCACCTTCATGCAGGAGGCGGTGCCCGCGGGCGTGGGCGCCATGGCGGCGGTGCTGGGGCTGGAGCCGGCGAAGGTGAAGGCGGCGTGCGACGCCGCGGCCGAGGGCCAGGTCGTCTCGCCGGCGAACTACAACTCGCCCGAGCAGACGGTGATCGCCGGCGACGCGGCGGCGGTGGAGCGCGCCGGGGCGAAGTGCAAGGAGGCGGGCGCCAAGCGTGTCATGCCCCTGCCGGTGTCCGCGCCCTTCCACTGCGCGCTGATGGAGCCGGTGAAGCCCCGGCTGGCGGCGGTGCTGGGCGGGGTGAACGTGGTCGCGCCCGCCGTGCCGGTGGTGACCAACGTGGAGGCCCGGCCCAACGCGGACGCGGCGCGGGTGGTGCCGCTCCTGCTGGAGCAGGTGAGCGCGCCGGTGCGGTGGATCGAATGCGTGGAGGCGCTGAAGGCCGAGGGCGTCACGCGCGTGGTGGAGCTGGGGCCGGGCAAGGTGCTGTGCGGCCTGGTCAAGCGCATCACCAAGGACATCGAAACCTTCAACGTCGAGGACGCCGCGAGCCTGGAGAAGGTGCTCGCGGCGCTGGGGTGAGCGCATGAGCTTCAAGGACAAGGTCGTGCTCGTGACGGGCGGCTCGCGGGGCATCGGCCGGGCCATCGCGGTGGCCTTCGCCAAGGCGGGCGCCTCCACCATCGTCATCAGCTATGCGGGCAACGAGGCGGCGGCCCAGGAGACGGTGGGCCTGCTCCAGGCGGCGGGCGCCAAGGCGGAGGCGCTGAAGTTCGACGTGTCGGACGCCACCGCCTGCGCCGCCGCCATCGAGGGGGTCGTCAAGGCGCACGGGCGGCTGGACGTGCTCGTCAACAACGCGGGCCTGGCGGTGGACGGCCTGGTCATGCGCGTGAAGGACGACGACTGGGACAAGCAGCTGGACACCAACCTGAAGGGGGCCTTCGCCCTCATCCGCGCCGCCAGCCGTCCGATGATGAAGCAGCGCGCGGGCGCCATCGTCAACGTCACCTCCGTCGTGGGGGAGATGGGCAACGTGGGACAGGCGGCCTACTCGGCCTCCAAAGCGGGCCTCATCGGGTTGACCAAGTCGGTGGCCCGGGAGCTGTCCAGCCGCAACATCCGGGTCAACGCCGTGTCGCCGGGCTTCATCGGGACGGACATGACGTCCCACCTGAGCGACGAGCTGCGCCAGAAGATGATGGAGGGCATCCCCCTGGGGCGCCTGGGCAACCCGGAGGAGGTGGCCCAGGCCGTCCTCTTCCTTTCGGGTGACGCTTCCTCCTACATCACCGGCGAGGTCCTTCGGGTCAACGGCGGCATGTACATGTAACCCAAGGTTGGATTGGCGCCGGGCGTGGGATATACCGCGCCGGCTTTCGACAGGGCTCGGGAAGCCTTCCGGGCCTTCATCTGGTTCCTGGAGGGTTCAGCACTTATGTCGACGTCCGCAATTGAGACCAAGGTCAAGGGCATCATCGCCGATCAGCTCGGGGTGGGAGAGGATGAGATTCGCCCCGAGTCGTCCTTCATCGAGGACCTTGGCGCCGACAGCCTCGACATCGTGGAGCTCGTGATGGCGATGGAAGAGGAGTTCGAGGTCGAGATCCCCGACGAGGAGGCCGAGAACATCAAGACCGTCGGCGACGCCATCAACTACATCACCACCCACAAGAAGTAGTCAGCAACACGGCGTGCCGGGGGGCGGGGCTTCGCCGCGTCGAACGCGGCGTGCCCGGCGTCCCAGGCGCCACCGGAGAGGACCGTGTCACACCGTCGAGTCGTCATCACCGGTACCGGGCTCATCTCGGCACTGGGCACAGGCACCGAGAAGAACTGGCAGACGTTGCTTGCCGGTAAGTCGGGTATCTCACCCATCACCCGCTTCGACACCGGGAAGCTCGACACGCGAATCGCCGGCGAGGTGAAGGATTTCGAGGCGGAGAAGTTCATCGACCGGCGCGAGGTGCGCCGGATGGACCTCTATGCCCAATACGCCCTGGCCGCCGCGGAGATGGCGGTGAAGGAGTCGGGGCTGCCCATCGGACCGGACGTGCCCCATGGATACACGCCGGAGAAGGTGGGCGTCATCGTGGGGTCGGGCATCGGCGGTATCGCCTCCCTCGAGGAGCAGCACCGCAAGGGCCTGGAGAAGGGGTTCGACCGGCTGTCGCCCTTCTTCATCATCCAGATGATCATCAACATGGCCCCCGGCCTCATCTCGATGAAGTACAACTGCAAGGGGCCCAACTGGGCGCCCGTCTCCGCCTGCGCGACCAGCGCCCACGCCATCGGCGAGGCCTGGAAGTCCATCAAGCTGGGAGAGACGGACGCGGCCATCGCCGGTGGGGCGGAGGCGGCCATCACCCCGCTGGGCGTGGGTGGCTTCTCCGTCATGAAGGCGCTGTCCACGCGCAACGACGACCCGACGGCGGCCAGCCGGCCCTTCGACAAGGACCGTGACGGCTTCGTCATGGGCGAGGGCGCGGGCATCCTGGTCCTCGAGGAGCTGGAGGCGGCCAAGAAGCGCGGCGCCCGCATCCTCGCGGAGCTGGTGGGCTACGGGGCCAATTCGGACGCGTACCACGTGACGCAGCCGGCGCCGGAGGGCGAGGGCGCGGCGCGGTGCATGCGCCTGGCGCTGGAGTCCGCGGGCATGCGGCCGGACCAGGTGGGCTACATCAACGCGCACGGCACCTCCACGCCGTTCAACGACGCGAACGAGACCAAGGCCATCAAGGCGGTGTTCGGCGACCACGCGCGCAAGCTGGCCGTGTCGTCGACCAAGTCCATGACGGGCCACATGCTCGGCGCGGCGGGGGGCTACGAGGGCGTCGTCAGCGCGCTGGTGCTCTCGCGCAACGCGCTGCCGCCCACCATCAACCAGACCTCGCCCGACCCGGACTGCGACCTGGACTACGTGCCCAACCAGGCGCGCGAGGCCCGGGTGGACGCGGTGATGAGCAACTCCTTCGGATTCGGCGGCACCAACGCGGTGTTGCTGTTCAAGCGGTTCTAGTCGACCGGGAGAGACCCGCGTGAAAGTCATCCTCGCTTCCGACCACGCGGGCCTGGAGCTCCGCCAGGAGCTCGTGTCCGCGCTGAAGGAGCGTGGCGTGTCCCACGAGGACGTGGGGCCCGTCACGCGGGACTCGGTGGACTATCCGGACTTCGCCGCTCGCGTGTCGCGGGCGGTGGCCTCCGGCGAGGCGACGCTGGGCGTGCTGGTGTGCGGGACGGGCATCGGCATGAGCATCGTCGCCAACAAGCACCGGGGCGTGCGTGCGGCCCTGTGCACCACGGAGTTCGAGGCCCGCATGGCGCGGGCCCACAATGACGCCAACGTGCTGTGCCTGGGCCAGCGCGTGGTGGGGGCCGGCGTGGGCCGGGCCATCCTGGAGGCGTTCCTCGCCACGCCCTTCGAGGGCGGGCGCCACGAGCGCCGCGTGCAGATGATTCGCGAGGCCGAGTCCCAGGGCTAGCGGCCGTCGCACCCTTTTTCGTTGGAGGAGATCAGCCATGGAGAACACCCGCACCCTCGCCGAGGTGGACCCGGAGATCGCCAGCACCATCCGGCACGAGACGCAGCGGCAGGAAGAGGGCCTGGAGCTGATCGCCTCCGAGAACTTCGTCAGCCCCGCGGTGCTGGAGGCGGTGGGCTCCGTGCTCACCAACAAGTACGCGGAGGGCTACCCCGGCAAGCGCTACTACGGCGGCTGCGAGGTGGTGGACGTGGTGGAGAACCTGGCGCTCGCCCGCGCGAAGGAGCTGTTCGGCGCGGACTTCGTCAACGTCCAGGCCCACTCCGGCAGCCAGGCGAACATGGGCGCGTACATGGCGCTCATGAAGCCGGGTGACACCATGCTGTCGCTGGACCTCAACTCCGGCGGCCACCTCACCCACGGCGCGGCCTTCAACTTCTCCGGCAAGCTCTACAAGGTCGTCCACTACGGCCTGTCGCGCGACACGGAGACCATCGACTTCGCGCAGGTGCAGGCGCTGGCCCAGGAGCACAAGCCCAAGGTCATCGTCGTGGGCGCCAGCGCCTACCCGCGCACGCTCGACTTCGCGAAGTTCCGGGAGATCGCCGACGCGGTGGGCGCGGCGGTGATGGTGGACATGGCGCACATCGCGGGCCTGGTGGCCGCGGGCGTGCACCCCTCGCCGGTGCCCTTCGCGGACATCGTCACCACCACGACGCACAAGACGCTGCGCGGCCCGCGCGGCGGCATGGTGATGGGGCGCGACGCGTACGCCAAGTCCATCAACAGCCAGATCTTCCCCGGCATCCAGGGCGGCCCGCTGATGCACGTCATCGCCGGCAAGGCGGTGGCCTTCCGCGAGGCGCTGACGCCGGAGTTCAAGGCGTACCAGCGGCAGATCGTCGCCAACGCGCAGGCGCTGGCGGAGGCGCTGAAGAAGGCGGGCCTGCGGCTGACGTCGGGCGGCACCGACAACCACCTGATGCTGGTGGACCTGCGCCCCAAGCAGCTCACGGGCAAGGTGGCCGAGGGCGTGCTCGACAAGGCCGGCATCACCGTGAACAAGAACATGATTCCGTTCGACCCGGAGAAGCCCATGGTGACCTCCGGCGTGCGCGTGGGCACGCCCGCGCTCACCACGCGCGGCATGCGCGAGGCGGACATGGCGGTGGTGGGCAGGCTCATCGGCGAGGCGCTGGACCATGCGCAGGACGACGCGGCGCTCGCGCGCATCAAGGGGCAGGTGAAGGAGCTGGCCCAGGGCTTCCCGCTGTACGCCTCGCGGCTGAAGTAGCCGCGCGCGTCGCACGCACGTCCCCTCCTCCATGCGTTGCCCCTTCTGCCAGGACGCCGAGAACAAGGTCATCGACTCGCGCGAGTCGCACGAGGGGTCCGTCATCCGCCGGCGCCGTGAGTGCCTCGCGTGCAAGCGCCGCTTCACGACGTACGAGCGGGTGGAGGAGCTCTACCCGCTCATCGTGAAGAAGGACGGGCGGCGCGAGGCGTTCGACCGGGAGAAGATCGTCAGCGGCCTGAAGAAGGCCTGCGAGAAGCGGCCGGTGTCCGCCGACCAGCTCGAGGAGACGGTGGTCGCCATCGAGCGGCTCCTGCAGGGCACCGGCGAGAAGGAGATGGCCTCGTCGGTCATCGGCGAGGAGGTCATGCGCCGGCTGCAGCAGCTGGACGAGGTGGCCTACGTGCGCTTCGCGTCCGTGTACCGCAGCTTCCGGGACATCTCCGAGTTCATGCACGAGCTGAAGGACCTGCTTGAGGACCAGGAGCGGGAGCGCAAGGCGAAGCCCCCGCTGTCACCGGGCCGGGGCGGCTGAAGGGAAGAACGATGCGGCTGCTGACGCGGGCGAGGTTGGAGGCCACCCGGGCTCCCCGGGCGAAGCGGGCGGCGGACTTCGACCGCGCGGTGGCCGAGTTCTTCATGCGCATCGCGCTGGAGGAGGCGGCCAAGGGCCTGGGCCGCACCAGCCCCAACCCGGTGGTGGGCGCGGTGCTGGTGAAGGGCGGCCGCATCATCGCGCGCGGCTACCACAAGAAGGCCGGTACGGCGCACGCGGAGGTGGTGGCCCTGGAGGCCGCCGGCGCGCGCGCCCGGGGCGCGGACCTCTACTCGACGCTGGAGCCGTGCGACCACTACGGCCGCACCCCCCCGTGCAGCATGGCCATCATCGAGGCCGGCGTGCGGCGGGTCATCTGCGGTTCGGCGGACCCCAACCCCAAGGTGAGCGGCAAGGGCGTGGCCCGGATGCGGCGCGCCGGGCTGAAGGTGGTGACGGGCGTCCTCCAGGAGGAGGCGGACCAGCTCAACCGGCCCTTCTTCAAGGCCATCCGCACGGGCCTGCCCTGGGTGACCCTGAAGGCCGCGGCGACGCTGGACGGCAAGCTGGCCACGGCGACGGGGGACTCGCGCTGGGTGACGGGCGAGAAGGCCCGCGCCTGGGTCCACCGCCTGCGCGACTCCGTGGACGCCATCCTCGTGGGCGCCAACACCGTGCGCCACGACGACCCCAAGCTCACCACGCGGCTTCCGGGCGGCGGCGGCAAGGACCCGCTGCGCGTGGTGGTGGACAGCCACCTGCGGCTGTCGCCGGGCTACACCGTCTTCACCCAGAAGAGCCCCGCGCGCACCATCGTCGCCACCCTCGAGGACCCGGAGGGCCGCAAGGCCCGGCGCTTCCTCGCCCAGGGCGTGGAGGTGTGGCAGGTGCGCGAGAAGAAGGGCCGGGTGGACCTCAAGGCCGTGCTGCGCCGGCTGAACATGGAGGGCCTGAACCACGTGCTCGTCGAGGGCGGGGCGCAGATGTACGGCTCCTTCCTGCGCGAGCGCCTGGCGGACGAGCTGGTCCTGTTCCTGGCCCCCAAGCTGCTGGGCCGCGAGGGCCTGTCCTGGGCGGGCGACCTGGGCGTGAAGGAGATGGCCCAGGCCCTGTCCGTCAAGGACCTGACCTTCGAGCAGGTGGGACAGGACGTCCTGCTCCGCTCCCTGCTGTAGGTCTAATGGCGCCGGCGCTCGCCGGCGGGGCGGCGGGCGGGTGGGTGCGTTATAGCTCCCACCCATGTTCACCGGACTCATTCAGGACATTGGCCACGTGGAGCGCGTCATCCCCGGGGGGATGACGGACCTGTGGATTCGCACGTCCCTGGGCGCCTCGTCCTTCGCGCTGGGCGAGTCCATCGCCGTGGATGGCGCCTGCCTCACGGTGGTGGAGCGCGCGGGGGAGGCGTTCCGGGTCCAGGCCGCGCCGGAGACGCTGCGGCGCACGACGCTGGACGCGGTGCGGCCGGGCGACCGGGTCAACCTGGAGCGGGCGCTGGCGCTGGGGGACCGGCTGGGCGGGCACCTGGTCTCCGGGCACGTGGACCAGGTCAGCCAGGTGCTGGAGACCTACCCGGAGGGCGGCTCGTGGGTGATGGTGTTCGGCCTGCCGGCGGAGCTGGCGCCCTACTTCATCGAGAAGGGCTCGGTGGCCATCGACGGCATCAGCCTCACCGTCAACTCCGTGGGGGCGGACCGCTTCGGCGTGCAGCTCATCCCGGAGACCCAGGAGCGCACCACGCTGCGGGCCAAGCAGGTGGGGGCCCGGGTGAACCTGGAGGCGGACCCCATTGGCAAGTACGTGGCCCGGCTGTTCCTGCTCCAGCGGGGGCAGGGGGGCGTCCCGGGAGGGAGCGGGCTGACGGAGGCGGCTGTCCGGGCGGCGGGCTTCGGAACGCCGTAGCAGGCGACGCCGGGGCACAGGTGGTGTAGGAAGCCCCGCATGCCTCGCTACATCGAAGGTGACTTTTTGCCCCCCAAGGGCCGCTTCGCCATCTGCGTGGCCCGCTTCAACGGCTTCATCACCGAGGAGCTGGCCAAGGGTGCCGTGGACACGCTGCTGCGCCACGGCGTCGCGGACGCCGACGTGGACGTGTACCGCTGCCCCGGCACCTATGAGCTGCCCGGCCTCGTGCGCCGCGTCGCCGAATCGCGCCAGTACGCGGGCGTCGTCGCCCTGGGCGCCGTCATCCGCGGCGGCACGCCCCACTTCGACTACGTGGCGGGGGAGTGCGCCAAGGGCATCGGCTCGGTGGCCTTCGACGCGGCGGCCGCCAGCCCCGCGACGTCCGTCACCTTCGGCGTGCTCACCACGGACACCGTGGAGCAGGCCATCGACCGGGCGGGCGTGAAGGCGGGCAACAAGGGCGCGGAGGCCACGCTGGCCTGTATCGAAATGGTCAACCTGTTCTCGCGCATGGCCACCCTCGACGGGAAGAAGGGCTGACCATGGGCGCGCGCAGAACGGGACGTGAGCGTGCGTTGCAGGCGCTCTACCAGCTGGAGATGACCCCGAGCTCGTCCGCCCTGGACGCCCTGGAGTCGGCCTGGACGGCCTCCGAGGAGAAGGAGAGCGCCAAGCGCGACCCGGACGCGGTGCGCTTCGCCCGCGAGCTGGTGGAGGGCGTGCAGTCCCACCGCGCGGAGATCGACCGGCTCATCGAGGCGCACAGCCACAACTGGCGCCTGGACCGCATGTCGCGCATCGACCGCAACGTGCTGCGCGTGGGCATCTTCGAGCTGAAGTACCGGCCGGACATCCCTCGCAAGGTCACCATCAACGAGGCGGTGGAGCTGGGGAAGAACTTCGGGACCGAGGAGTCCAGCGCCTTCGTCAACGGCCTGCTGGACCGGGTGGCCGTGGCGCTCAACAAGGCGTGAGCCGCCGGCGCGCCAGCGGGAGGGACGGGCCGTGAGCCAGACGACGACGCACGACATCGGGATGGAGGGGCTGGACTCGCTGACCGGCGTGGACGCCCTGTGCCTGTTCGTGGCCGAGGACGACCGGCCCCTGCCCGCCACCGCGGGCTTCGTCGACTGGCGCCTGTGCGGCGCGCTGTCGCGGGTGCTCCAGGGCGGGTTCTTCTCCGGGACGAAGGACGACTGGCTCCTGCTGCCCTCGGACGGGAAGCTGGAGGTGCCGCGCGTCTTCGTCGTGGGGCTGGGGCGCCGCAAGACGCTCGACGCGGACGGCCTGCGCGAGGCGCTGGCGGAGGCGGGCAAGGTGCTCAGCCGCGCCCGGGTGGAGTCCGTGGCGCTGGAGGTCCCGGGCGCGGGGGCGCTGGAGGACGCGGCGAGGGCGGAGGCCTTCCAGAAGGGCTTCGTCCCCGCGTTCAAGGGCGCGCGGGTGGCGCTGCTGGCCGACAAGGGCCTCGTTCGTCTCCTACCAGCCAGGAAGGGCTGAGGACCTGCGACCGGACAGGGCTTCTGCTAGCATGGGCCCCGTCCGGGGCGTGTGCTCATGCGTGTCAAGGTGTTGATCGTCGAGGACTCCAAGGCGTCGCGCGAGTACATCGCGTCGACGGTGGAGGCCGTGGAAGGCATCGATGCGGTGGTGACCTCGAGCGGGTTCGAGGCGCTGAAGCTGCTGCCGCGCCACCGGTTCGACCTCATCATCACCGACATCAACATGCCCGACATCAACGGGCTGGAGCTCATCAACTTCGTCAAGAAGAACCCCAACTACCGGGACGTGCCGCTGTTCATCATCACGACGGAGGGGCGCGAGCAGGACCGCGACAGGGGCATGGCGCTCGGCGCGGCGGAGTACCTGGTCAAGCCCTTCCAGCCCGGGAGCCTGGAGTCGCTCCTGCGCAGGTACCTGAAGCTGCCGTGAGTCCCGCGAGCAAGGCCCTGGCCGAGTTCGTGGCCGAGGCGACGGAGATCCTCGAGGCGCTCGGCAAGGACCTGCTGGTGCTCGACGAGCGTCGGGGCCAGGAGGCGGACCCGGAGCGCGTCAACGGCATCTTCCGCGCCGCGCACTCGCTCAAGGGGTTGGCGGGGCTGTTCGGCCAGGAGCGCATCTCCCGGCTGGCGCACGGCACCGAGGACCTGTTGGACCGGCTGCGGCTGGGCAAGCTGCTGCTCGACGACGCGGTGCTGGACACGCTCATCGAGGCGCTGGACGCGTTCCAGGCGCTGCTGGCGGAGACGGCGCACGGCACCCAGTCCGACGGGCTGACGCGCCGGGCCGAGGGGATGGCGGAGCGGCTGGGGCGGCTGGGCGCGCCCGTGGCCTCGCGGGACGAGGACCCGCTGGAGCGGCTGGAGCTGGACGCGCAGGTGCGCGCCGTCTTCACGGAGTACGAGGAGCACCGCCTGCGGGAGAACGTGCGGCGCGGCGTGTCGCTGTGGCGCGTGCGCGCGGCCTTCGACCTGTCCGACTTCGACAAGGGCCTGGCGGACCTGAACACGCGCCTCAAGCCGCTGGGCGAGGTCATCAGCACGCTGCCCTCCGCGCAGCCGGGCGGCGCGCATGGCATCGCGTTCGACCTCATCTTCGGGGCGCGGGTGGCCCGGGCGGAGCTGGAGTCGGGCCTGGAGGGCACGCCCGCGGAGCTGTCCCAGCTGCAGGTGCGCCCGGCGTCCGCGGTGGACCGCTCCGCGGAGGCCCTGGCCCACGCCGTGAACGAGCGCGAGTCGTCCCACGCCGCGCTCGTCGTCACCTCTGCGATGGAGGCCGTGCCCCAGACGCCCGCCCCCAAGCGAGGGGGACGCAAGAAGGCCACCCGGGCGTCGCCGGGGCCCCGCGCCGACGCCGCGACCCCCGGACCGCCGGGCCCGCTTCCCCGCGTGGAGGAGTCCGCGCGCGCCGCGACCGACGAGGCGCCGGCGCTCCGTGCCGGGTCGAGCGCCGCGTCGCCTGGACCCTCGGAGGCCCAGGCGTGGTTGCCGCTGCCGGACTCGGGCGTCTGGGGGACGCTGCACGACGCCTCGCGCGCGGAGCCCGGGAACAGGGGGCCCCGAACCGAAGGGGCCCGGGAGGGGAGTCAGGACGCGGCCAGCGCGATGGGCGCGCGGGGAGGCGGGCTCCCGCCGGGCGGCGCCGCGCCTCCGACGGAGGGGCGGGCCACGGAGCGGCCGCCCGCCCCGGGCGCGCGGGGACCGGGCTCACCGGGACCGTCGCTGGTGACCTATCTGCAGGGCCCCGGAGGGCGTGCCCCTGGCAGGGCGGCGCAGGCGTCGGACCGGCCCGTGGCGCCCGCGCCAGTCCCCGCCGAGTCCTCGCTGCGTTCGCTGACGCAGACGGTGCGCGTGGACATCGGCAAGCTGGATGGCCTCATCAACATGGTGGGCGAGCTGCTGCTCATCAAGGCCAACCTCCAGCGCCTGGCCGAGTCGGCGCGGGTCGACGGCGCGGTGCCGCTCTCCAAGCTGTTCGGCCAGGAGCTGGCGCGCGAGACGCGCGGGCTGGAGCGCAAGCTCGAGGCGCTCCAGGAAGGGCTGCTGGAAGCGCGGATGGTGCCGGTGGGGCAGGTGTTCGACAAGCTGGCCCGGCTGGTGCGCCGCATCACCCGCGAGGCGGGCAAGGAGATCGACTTCGTCATCGGCGGGGGCGAGGTGGAGCTGGACAAGCTCATCGTCGAGGAGCTGAGCGACCCGCTGATGCACCTCATCCGCAACGCCATCGACCATGGCGTGGAGCCGCCGGACGCGCGGCTGTCCGCGGGCAAGCCCCGCCGGGCGGTGGTGGCGTTGCGCGCGGAGCAGAAGGGCAATCACGTCGTCATCGAGGTGAGCGACGACGGGGCGGGCATCGACGAATTGCGCGTGCGCGAGGTGGCGCTGGGCCGGGGGCTCATCACCTTCGCGCAGGCGGAGGAGATGGGGCGCCGCGAGCTGCTCAACCTCATCTTCCTGCCGGGCTTCTCCACCGCGCGCAGCGTGTCCGAGCTGTCCGGCCGGGGCGTGGGCCTGGACGTGGTGAAGAACAACCTGGGCAACCTCTCCGGCATCATCGACGTGTGGAGCGAGCGCGGGAGGGGCACGTCCTTCCACCTGACGCTCCCCGTCACGCTGGCCATCATCCGGGCGCTGGTGGTGGGGGTGAGCGCCCGCACCTACGCGGTGCCGCTCAACAGCGTGTTGGAGATCCTCTCCGTCCAGCCGGGGGACATCCGCACGCTGGAGCGGCGCGAGGTGCTCGACGTGCGCGGGCAGACGCTGCCCTTCGTGCGCCTGTCGCGGCTGTTCGGCCTGCCGGAGCGGCCGGTGAGCCGCTACTTCGTGGTGGTGGTGGGGCTGGCCCAGGAGCGGCTGGGCATCGCGGTGGACGAGCTGCATGGCCAGCAGGACATCGTCACCAAGCCCCTGGGTGGCAGGTTGCAGTCCATCCGGGGCATCTCCGGGGCCACGGACCTGGGCAACCGGCGCACGGTGCTGGTGCTGGACGTGGCCGCCCTCCTGGAAGAGGGCATGGCCCAGGAGCGCCGACGCGCGTGAGGCGCGCCGCGTCCGGCCCCGGCGGTGCTATCCTCCCTCGCCGTGTCCCGGTTCGCCGAACTGCTCGACGACTTCTTCTTCCGCCCGGACGAGGACGTCAGCGGCCTGCAGGACTTCGCCTCCGGCAGCGACGGGGCGTCGTCCGTGCTGCCCGAGGAGGTCCCCGAGGAGTACCTGGCGTTCCGCCTGGAGGGCGAGTCCTACGCGGTGCCCATCCGCGCGGTGCGGGAGATTTCCAAGGTGCCGCCCCTGACGGAGCTTCCCCGCGCCGAGCCCCAGCTGTTGGGGTTGATGAACCTGCGGGGTGAGCTGCTGCCCGCCTACGACGTGAAGGTGCGGCTGGGGCTGGCGGAGAAGGCGCCCCTCGTCGCGGGGCCGGAGGCGCCGCCGGCGCCGCGCGACGCGCGCATCATCGTCCTGCGCACGGAGGCGGGGCCCGCGGGGGTCTGGGTGGATGGAGTGGCGGGCGTGGTGCGGCTCAAGCCGTCCATGGTGGAGCCTCCGCCGGCGAGCCTGCGCATGGGGGACCGCGACTGCGTCGTCGGAATCGGGCGGCGGGGCCCCTCGCTCTACATCCTCCTCGACCCGGAACAGGCGCTGGCGCCATGAGGGACCCGGTCAACCTGCTGCCGCGCCGCCCCCGGGCGGTGGAGGACGCGCCCGACGCGGACGCCCAGGTCCAGCTGTGCGCCTTCTTCGTGGGCGACGACGAGTACGTGCTCGACATCCGTCGCGTGGAGGAGGTCCTCCCCGTCCAGCGCGTCACGGCGATTCCGCACTCGCCCGCCTTCGTCGAGGGCGTGCTGCACCTGCGCGGCGTCGTGCTGCCGGTGGTGGACCTGCGCAAGCGGTTGCAGGGCGTTCCCGCGGCCGAGTCGCGCAAGGCACGGATGCTGGTGTGCAAGCTGGGCCCCCGGCGGGTCGTCGTGCGCGTGGACCGCGTGGCGGAGGTGCTGCGCGTGCGCCGGGGCGACATCAAGCCCGCGCCCGCGTTGATGGTCGCGGGCCGCTCGCCGTTCGTCGTGGGCGTCTGCGGTCCGCCGGATCGCCTGAGGCTGCTGCTGGACTTGAAGGCCCTGCTGCGCGCGGAGCTGGCGCGAGAAGGGGCCCACCAACCGAAGTGAGCATGAGTGGGAGCCTGACGTGGGCCGCGGGAACCTGGACAACCATCGCCGCATCCTCGGGATCTGCTTCATCCTGACCAACGCGCTGTCGCTGGTCGCCGCCGTGTTCGCGTTCGGCGCCTTCTCCATCGGGAGTTCGATACTCCACGAGTCGACGCCCACGCAGGACCTGACCCTCTTCTGGCTCCTCGCGGGCCTCGGCGTCGGGTGTCTCCTGTTGATGGGCCTGCCGGGCATCATCGCGGGCGTCGGACTGCTGAAGCGGCGGCGCTGGTCGAGGTTGCTGTCGTTGATCGTCGGCGCCATCGGCCTGACCAACGTCCCGTTCGGCACGCTCCTGGGCATCTACGCCATCTGGTTCTACGTGCAGCCCGGCTCGGAGCGCGTGCTCGAATGACCACCCTCCCCGAGTTCCCCGCCGAGGAGGAGGTGCGCTACCGCGCGCTCCAGAACCTGGACCCGCAGGGCGCGGGCGTCCTCGACGTGCTCATCGCGGGGCTGCATGACGAGAGCTGGCGCGTGCGGCACGCCGCGGCGGAGGGGCTGCAGCGGCTGCCGCGTCCGGGC
Source organism: Myxococcus stipitatus (assembly GCF_021412625.1). The sequence goes on from NZ_JAKCFI010000013.1 coordinate 176,362, forward strand.
GAGGTGGCCGCGCGGCTGGTCTCCGTGCTGGGGGAGCGCGGCGAGACGGGCGCTCGCAACGCCGCGGCCGAGGCGCTGGCGGGACTGGGGGGCGCGGCGCTGCCCCCGCTGGTGGCGCTACTGGGGCACGCGGATCCAGACCAGCGCAAGTTCGCCGCGGACATCCTGGGACAGCTGTCCCTCCGCGCGGCGGAGCCGGCCCTGGTCCAGGCCCTGGCGGACCCGGACCTCAACGTGCGCGTCTCCGTGGCGGAGGCGCTGGGCCACGTCGGGGGCCATCACGCGGCGCACGCCCTGCAGCGGCTGCTGGGGGACCCGGAGCCGCTGCTGCGGCTCGCCGCGCTGGAGGGGCTGACGCTGCTGCGGACCCCGCCGCCGCTGTCCGAGCTGCTCCCGCTGCTGGAGGACTCCCGACTGCGGCGCAGCGCGCTGCGTCTTCTGGGCCTCGTGCCGCAGGTGGCGGCCACCGAGCGCATCTGCCGGAGCCTGGCGTCGCCGTCCCGCTCGGTGCGCGAGGCCGCGCTGTCCGCGCTGGGGACGCAGGCCGCGTTGGAGTCGATGCGCCGCGCGGAGGTGGAGTCGGTGGCGCGCGCGGCGTTGCGGCAGCTGCCGGACGCGGCGGCGCGGCTGGCGGAGGCGCTCGAGGCAGACGACGTGTCCGTGCGAGCGGGGGCGCTGCTTGCCGTCGCGGCGCTGGGCGAGGTCTCGCTCGTGGTGCCGGTGGCCGAGGCGGCGCGGGAGGACCGGCTGTTGCGCGAGGTGCTGGCCACGTTGGGGAGCCTCGGGGCCGAGGGCGGGCGCGTGCTGTTGGTGTCCATGGAGGTGCTGTCGTTGCCTGCGCGCGCCGCCGCGGCCGAGGCGCTGGTCGACCTGGTGGATGCCTCGTCGGTGACGGCGTTGTGCGCGCTGCTGGAGTGGGCGGAGGACGACCTGCGCTCCGTGGTGGTCCGGGCGCTGGGGCGTACGCGCTCGCCGGACGCCGCGCGGCCGCTGGTGGACCTGCTGGGAGAGCCTCGCCTCGCGGGGGCCGCCTCGCGGGCCCTGAGCGCGCTCGCGGACAGCTGCCGCGCGGTGGTGCTGGAGCTGCTGGAGGAGGCGGTCCTCTCGCGGGCCTCGCCCGAGGCGGTGATGGCGCTGGGACGGGTGGGGGGTGCGCCCGCGCTGCCCATGCTGCGCGGGCTGGCGCGGGACGCGGATCCGGCGTGGCGCGCGGCCGCGGTGGAGGTCGCAAGCGAGGTGGACATCGCGGTGGGGCGCGAGGTGGCGCGGGCGGCGCTGGCCGACGAGGCGGTGGCCGTGCGCGTGGCCGGGGTCCGGGTCACCGGGAGGTTGGGGGGACCGGAGGCGGGCGCGCTGTTGCGCTCGGCGCTCCAGGACGAGGACGTCACCGTGCGCCGCGTGGCGGTGGAGGCGGTGGGCGTGAGCGGCGCGAGGGACCGGGCGGCGGAGGTGGAGCGGCTCGTCCTGCATCCGGACGGAGGGCTCGCGGTGGCGGCGGTGCGCGCCTTGTCGCGGCTGGGGCGGGCGAGCCCCCGGGTGCTCCGGGAGGCCGCGGGACATCCGGACGCGGAGGTGGTGAAGGCGGCCCTGCTGGCGGGCGCGCAGTCGCCGGAGGGCGTGGCGCTGGCGTCGTCGCTGCTGTCACACCCCCACTGGGACGTGCGCGCGGCGGCGGCGAGGGTGGTGGGGGATTCGGGGGGACCGGAGAGCCTGGTGCTCGCGCGTCAGGCCCTGGAGGCCGAATCGGATGCCCTGGCGCGGCGGGCGCTCGTGGACGCGGTGGCGCGGCTGTCCCGGCGTTGAGGGGAGGGGATGCGGGTGGCGCGCTTCGACGACAGCCGACCGGAGATGACGCTGGAGGAGTTCCGCCTCCTGCGCGACCACGTCTATTCGCACTGCGGCATCCTCGTGCACGAGGACATGAAGTTCGTCATGGAGCGCAGGCTGTGGCCGCGGCTGGAGGCGCTGGGCGTGTCCGACTTCGGGGCCTATCACCGCTTCCTGCGCCACGACCCGAACCGGCACGCGGAGCTGGAGGCGGCCGTCGAGTCGCTCACCACGCACGAGACGTACTTCTTCCGCGAGCCCTCCCAGCTCAAGGCGTTCCGCGAGGAACTGGTGCCCGTGTTGGAGCGGCGCAACGCGCGTTCGCGCCGCCTGCGGCTGTGGTCGGCGGGCTGCTCCTCCGGGGAGGAGGCCTACACCCTGGCCATGCTCCTGCGGGACGAGCGGCGCTTCGAGGGCTGGGACGTGGAGGTGTACGGCACGGACATCTCCCGGCGCGTGCTGGCGATGGCGCGGCGGGCGGAGTACGGCCCCTCCGCGCTGCGCGCCACGTCCGCGGACCTGCTGGAGCGCTTCTTCGTGCCGGCGGCGAACAACCGGGTGCGGGTGCGTGACGACGTGCGCGCCATGGTGTCCTTCGGTCACCACAACCTGCTGGACGAGGCGGGCAGCCAGCTGGTGACGAAGATGGACGCCGTCTTCTGCCGCAACGTGATGATCTACTTCGACCAGTCGGCGCGGCGACGGGTGCTGCGCATCCTGAGGGATCGGCTGGTGCCGGGCGGCTACCTGCTGCTGGGGCATTCGGAGAACCTGTTGAACCTGGGCGCTGACTTCGAACTGGTCCACCTGCGTGGAGACCTGGTCTATCGCCGGCCCGAGCTGCCGGCCCTCCTGCGGAGCGAGGAGCGATGAGCGCGCGGGACGTGGTGTCGGTGCTCGTCATCGACGACTCGGCGCAGAACCGGCGCACCCTCACGTCGATGCTGGAGTCGTCCGACGACGTCCGCGTGCTGGACCGCGCGGCGGACGGCGAGGAGGGGTTGCGCAAGGTCCTGGAGCTGCGGCCGGACGTGGTGACGCTGGACCTGGAGATGCCCCGGCTGGGCGGCTTCACCTTCCTGCGCCTGTTGATGCGCACCGCGCCCACGCCCGTCATCGTCATCTCCAGCTACGCGCACAAGTCGGACGTCTTCAAGGCGCTGGAGCTGGGCGCGTTCGACTTCATCGCCAAGCCCGCCAGGGGGACCGCCGAGGAGCTGGAGGCGCTGCGCCGCGAGCTGCTGGAGAAGGTCCACGCCGCGCTGCACGTGCGGCCCGGACAGCGCCATGCCGCGCCGGGCGCGCGCGCGCTGGCGGTGGCCGGAGAGCTGCCGCTGGTCGTCGCGGTGGGGGCGTCCACGGGCGGGCCTCCGGCGGTGCAGCGGGTGCTCGAGGGGCTGGCCTCCGAACCGACACCCTGCGTGCTCGTGAGCCAGCACATGCCCGCGCAGTTCACGCGGGCCTTCGCGGAGCGGCTGGACCGCATCGGCCCCTTCACGGTGACGGAGGCCGCCGAGGGAGACACCGTGCAGCCGGGGCATGTGTACATCGCGCCGGGCGGCCGGCACCTGGTGGTCGTGGAGCGAGGCACGCGGCTGGAGCTGCACACGCCGCCCCCCACGCCGCTGGACAAATACGCGCCCAGCGTGGACCGGCTCTTCACCAGCGTGGCGCAGGTGCTGGGGACGGACGCGCTGGCGGTGGTGCTCACCGGCATGGGGGCGGATGGCGCCATGGGCGCACGCGAGGTGCAGCGCGCTGGAGGCGAGGTGTGGGCGGAGTCCGAGGAGACGGCCGTCGTGTTCGGGATGCCGGGAGAGGCCATCGCCACCGGCGCGGTGAAGCGGGTGCTGAGACTGGGAGAAATCGGACCCGCGCTGGCGACGCTGGCGCGGCGGTGGCGATGAGCGGGTGGATGTTCGTCGGGCCGGCGGCGCGGCGTGGGTGCTAGGCTGGGCGGGTCATGACGCAGCAGATTCGAGCCCTGGTGGTGGACGACTCGCAGGCCATGCGCCGCAGCATCATGTATGCGTTGCAGCGTCTGAGCGGCGTCGTCTGCACGGAGGCGCAGGACGGAGCCGAGGGGCTGAAGAAGCTGACCCAGGGGCGGTTCGACCTGGTGTTGACGGACATCAACATGCCGTTGATGGATGGCCTGAAGCTCATCCGTCACATCCGCCAGGCCACGGACCACCGGGACGTGCCCATCGTGGTCATCACCACCGAGGGCGCGGCGGCGGACCGCGAGCGGGCGCTGGCCCTGGGCGCGAGCGCGTACCTCGTCAAGCCCGTGCAGGCGAAGGTCGTCATGGACACGGTCCGCGACCTGCTGAAGCTGGACTGAGGGCCTGGGCGCGATGGACTTCCTGCTGCGCGTGGCGGGCCTGGAGAAGCGCTACGGCGACGTCAAGGCCGTGCAGGGCGTGAGCTTCTCGGTGGCCCCGGGAGAGGTCCTGGGGCTGGTGGGCCCCAACGGCGCCGGGAAGACGTCCACGCTCCGGTGCCTGGCCGGCATCCTCCCTCCCACGGCGGGACGGGTGGTGGTGGCGGGCTACGACCTGGCGAAGGACGCGGTGGACGCCAAGCGACAGCTCGCGTTCCTCCCGGACGAGCCCCGCTTCTTCGAGTACCTCACCGTCTGGGAGCACCTGAACTTCACGGCGCGGCTCTACGGCGTGGAGGACTGGGCGGAGCGCGGCCGCGCGCTGCTGGAGGAGATGGAGCTGGCCGGCAAGGAGAAGGCGCTGCCGGGCGAGCTGTCTCGCGGGATGAAGCAGAAGCTGTCCATCGCCTGTGGCTTCCTGCACTCGCCCCGGCTCATCCTCCTGGACGAGCCGCTCACGGGACTGGACCCCATCGGCATCCGGCGCATGAAGGCTTCGCTGCGACGGCGCGCCGAGGAGGGCGCCGCGCTGGTGCTCTCCTCGCACCTGCTGCCGCTGGTGGAGGAGCTGTGTCACCGGCTGCTCGTCATCGCCGGGGGGCGGACCATGGCGCTGGGCAGCCTCGAGGAGATCCGCGCGCGGCTGAGCGGCCCGGGGGCGGAGCAGGCGACGCTGGAGGACCTGTTCGTCCGCATCACCAGCGCGGCGGGCGGGGAGAAGGCGCCGCCGTGAGCTTCCCGGGCGCGGTGGGGTTCCTGTGGCTCGCGTCGTGGCGCAACCGCCTGCGGCTCCAGCTCCAGCGACTGCGTCGGCCCCGCTACCTCCTCGGCGCCCTGGTGGGGCTGGGCTACGTGTACTCCGTCTTCCTGCGCCGGCTCGACTTCTCCGGGCCGCTGGGGAGCGTGCCACCCGGCGTCCGCCTGTTCGCGGAGCTGTCGCTCGTTGTGTCCGCGCTGGCGACGGTGCTCGGCGCGTGGGCGCTGGGGCCGGACCGGCCCTCGTTGACGTTCTCCGACGCGGAGGTGGTGCAGCTGTTCCCCGCGCCCGTCGAGCGCACGTCGCTCCTGCACTACAAGCTGGCGAGGGGCTGGATGGGGGCGGCGCTCGGCGCCCTCATGGCCACGCTCTTCATCGGCCGGCTGGCGAACCCCTCGCCGGCGCTCTTCTTCGCGGGCTCCCTGCTGGGCCTGGGCACGCTGTACCTGCACACGACGGCGGCGTCCTTCACCCGCACGCGGCTGGCGGCGCGAGGGTGGGTGGGCCAGGGGCTTCGCTGGGGCGGCGTGGGGCTGGCGCTGATGACGGTGGGGTGGGTGGGCTTCCTCGCCCTGGAGGCCCATCCGTTCCCGGAGGACGTGGGCTCCGGCCGGCAGGTGGGGCGCTGGCTCGAGTCCCTCCTGGCGACGCCGGGGGTGAGCGCGCTGTTGTGGCCGGCGCGGCTGCTGGTGGCTCCGTCGTTGGCGCGGGACCTCGCGTCGTTCGTCCACACGTTGCCCCCGGTGGGGGTGATGGTGGTGGCGCACTACGTGTGGCTGCGCGTGGCGGAGGTCCCCTTCGAGGAGGCGGCGGTGCTCCGCGCGGAGTCGCGCACGCGGGAGCGGGCCCTGCGCGGTTCCGGTCGGGGCGGGAAGGCGGGGGCCATCCCCCTGCGCAAGGCGCCGTTCCGATTGGCGGCGCGCGGACGTCCCGAGGTGGCGCTCGTCTGGAAGAACCTCATCGCGCGCAAGCGGCTGGGGGGCGGCGCCTTGTCCCTCGTCGTGTTCCTGCTGACGGGAGGCGTGGTCGCCGCGCTCATGGGGGACGCCCGCCTGTTCACGGACACGCGGCGGGTGCTGGGCCCCCTGGCGCTGACGGCGGCGGTGCTGCTGACGGTGATGGGCCCGAGCGCGTTCCGGATGGACCTGCGGATGGACATGCCCAAGCTGGACCTGTTGCGCGCGCTGCCCCTGGCCGGCTGGCAGGTGGTGGGGGCGGAGCTGGCGGCGTCGGCGCTCGCGGTGGGGGCGTTCCAGGTCGGGTTGCTGGGTGTGGCCCTGGGGATGGGGCCGGGCGTGGAGGACGAAGGGCTGCGTGCCGCGTGGGGCCCGGGACTGCTGTCGCTCGGCTTCGTGCTGCCGGCGGTGTCGCTCGCGGGGCTCTTCGTGCAGAACGCGGCGGTGGTGTTGTTCCCCGCCTGGGTTCCCGCGGACCGGGGTGAGCGGGCGCGGGGCATCGAGGCCCTGGGGCAGCGCTTGTTGACGTTGATGGGCTCGCTGGTGGTGACGCTGGTGGGGCTCGCGCCCGCGTCGCTGGTGGGCCTGGTGGTGGGCTTCCCGCTGTGGCCATCGCTGGAGGTCTGGTCGCTGCCCTGGGCGGCGGCCGCCGCGGCGCTGGTGCTGGTGGCGGAGGTGGGGGTGGGCATCGCCCTGGTGGGCCGGGCTTTCGAACACCTCGACGTGGCCGAGGACCGCCCCGAGTAGCCCGAGGCGTCGGCTCCTGGACGCGAGAGCGCTCCGGCCTTGCGGAGGCCCGGGCCTGGCGCACAGGGTGCGTCGACTCGAGGCACGGGAGCGCGACATGGACGTGGGATTCGTTGGATTGGGCAACATGGGCCTGCCCATGGCGAGGCAGCTGCTCACGGCGGGGCATGCGTTGAGGGTATGGAACCGCACGGCGGCCCGCGCCGACCCCCTGGTGAAGCAGGGCGCGCGTCTGGCCACGTCTCCCGCCGAGGCCGCGCGCGGCGCGCAGGTCGTCTTCAGCATGCTCGCGGACGACCGGGCCGCGGAGGCGGTGGCGCTGGGCGAGGACGGCGTGGGGACGGGGCTCGCGAAGGGGGCGGTGCACGTCTCCTCGAGCACCATCTCCGTGGCGCTGTCGCGCCGGCTGGCGGAGGCGCATGCGCGCGCCGGGCAGGGCTACGTGGCGGCGCCGGTGTTCGGCCGCCCCGAGGCCGCGGAGGCGAAGCAGCTCTGGGTGCTGGCCGCCGGGCCCGCCGGGGACGTGGCGCGCTGCAAGCCGCTGCTGGAGTCGCTGGGGCGGGGCGTCACCGTGCTCGGCGAGGAGGCGTCCGCCGCCAACGTGGTGAAGCTGTCCGGCAACTTCCTCATCGCGTCGATGATGGAGGCGCTCGGCGAGGCGTTCGCGCTCACGCGCAAGGCGGGCCTGGAGCCCACGCGGTTCCTGGAGGTGTTCCAGGCGGTCTTCGCGCGCTCGCCCATCTTCGAGAACTACGCGCGCGCCATCGCCGAGGAGCGCTACAGGCCCGCGGGCTTCGCCATGCACCTGGGGCTGAAGGACGTGGGGCTCGTGCTGGAGGCGGCGCGGGCGGCGCAGGTGCCCATGCCGCTGGCGAGTCTGCTGCGGGACCAGTACCTGGGCGGCGTGGCGCAGGGGCATGGGGACCTGGACTGGTCCGCCCTGGGCGCGCTCATCGCCGCTCGCGCGGGCCTGCCGGGGCCTCGTTGAAACGCGAACCGCCCCGGACACCGTCAGGGTGCCCGGGGCGGCGGGGACCGCGAGCGTCGTGACACCCGGGAGCGTGAGCCCGGGTGTCACGAGGGCCGCTAGCGAGCGTCCGTCTCCGTGACGGGGATGGGGAAGCGCTCGTGCGGGGCGTAGTTGGGGTCGATCTCGCGGGGGAGGGTGTCCAGCTTGTCGTAGCGGCGCAGGTCGATCCACCGGTGGCCGCCCTCGAACAGCAGCGAGTACCGCTTCTGCTTCAGCAGCTCGTCCAGCGCGGCCTCCTTGGTGGTGACGTCCAGGCGGGGCGCCAGGCGGCCGGAGCGGGTGCGGATGTAGTTGATGTCATCCATCGCCACGCCGATCTGCTCCAGGCCGATGTTGGCCTCCGCGCGCAGGAGGATGAGCTCCTCGTTGCGGATGATGGGCACCGGCGAGTCGCTGGTGGGGTAGAGCGTGAAGCGCAGCGTCGTCACCAGCTTGCCGCCACCGCCCTTGACCTCGTCGATCTTCCGCGTCTTGCGCGTGAAGCGGTCGTCCGGCGTGGCGCCATCGGCCTGCTTCTCCGCGTCCGTCTCGATGGACGGGTGGGCGAAGATCTTCTCGGTCAGCAGGCCGTTGTCCAGGTCACCGGAGGCGGCGCGGAACGTGTGGTAGACGCCCACGTTCAGCGACGTGAGCGCCGCGGCCTTGGCGCCATCGTCCGCGGACGCGGTGGCGTCCAGGAACGACTGGCTGAGGGCGTCCAGCGCCACCTGGTACTGGCCCATGTAGACGGCCACGCGAGCGCGGATGGCGCGGTTGAACTTCAGGAACGTCGCCGGCGTGTTGAAGCCATTGAAGCCCGTGCTCAGCCGGAAGGAGAACTTGTCTCCGGCGGCGCCCAGGTGCGTCTGCGCTTCGTCGAGCAGGGAGGCGATGCGCGTGAACACCTCCGCCTTCGTCGCGATGGGGGCGAGCTGACCGAGCGGCAGGTCCACGTCGATGGGCGCGCCGTTCTCGTCCCGGGTGTTGATGACCATGAGCAGGTCGAGCGCCTGGAACGTCTTCGCGAAGCCGCGCACGCCTTCCTTCTCCGCGTCCGTCATGCCCTGGACCTTGTCGAGCGCGGTCAGGAGCGTGTTGGCGTTGCGGATGTTGGCGTAGGGCTGCGTCCAGAAGTTGCCGCCGAAGGCCGGACCGCCCGGGTCGAGCGTGGGACCGAGCAGCTCGTTCACCGTGCGGGGCTCGGAGGAATCGAACACGTAGGCCTCGCGTCCGATGACCCCCAGCTCGGCCACGTAGCCGTTCTGCGTCGCGATGACGACGCGGTGGCCGATGGTCAGTCCCGTGGAGGCGCTGTTGATGCTCGACGGGGTGGGGTTGTCGCGGAAGCCGTCCAGGCTCGGGTTGTTGAGGTCCCCGATGTCCAGGCCGCAGCCCACGAGGCTCAGCGCCGCGCCGAGCGCCACCAGTGTCTTCTTCGTCAGATGCATGTTCATGGCTCAGAACCCGACGTCGAGGGACGTCCAGAAGCTGCGGCTGGGGGGGAAGGGAGCGACGTCGATGTTGCGTGCGATGGCCTGGTTGCCGAAGTTGCTCACCTCGGGGTCGAGGCCGGAGTAGCTGGTGAAGGTCAGCAGGTTGCGACCGCTGACGCTCAGGCGGGCCGTTTGGAGCTTCGGAATCGCGGACACCCAGGACTTGGGCAGGTTGTACGCGATGGTCACCTCACGCAGCTTCAGGAACGTGGCGTCCTCCACGTAGACGCTCGCGTTGCTGTTGGCCCAGTCCGTCGCGCGCTGGCGACCGCGGCTCACGTAGTCCTCGGACGTGCCCGCGTCGTCGTACAGGAAGCGGGTCAGGTTGATGATGTCGCTGCCCTGCTGCCAGTGCCAGAGGAAGGACAGGCTCACGTCGCCGTACTTGAGCGTGTTGGCGAAGCCCAGGGTGAAGGTGGGCTCGGTGTCGCCGATCTTCTTCACGATGGGACGGCCGTTCTCGTCCACGCCCATGTTGCCGACGATCTGCGTCGCCGAGGCGCCTTCCTGGATGAAGAACGAACCGAGCGAGTTGCCGAAGCCGCCCGCCGCGAACGGAGCGACCGGCAGGCTGGTCACCTTGCTGCGGTTGAGGGCGAAGGTGGCGGACGAGGTCCACTCGAAGTTGCCGCGCACCGGCGTCACCTGCAGCATGGCCTCGATGCCGCGGTTGCGCAGCGAGCCGCCGTTGGTGAACTGGGTGGTGAAGCCCGTGGAGCCCGGCAGCGTGCGCTGCAGGAGCAGGTCGCTGATGGCGCGCTGGTAGACGGTCAGCTCGGCCACCAGGTCGCCGCCGAGGAACATCGCGTCGACACCGGCCTCGATCTCCCGCTGGCGCTCCGGACGGATGTTGGGGTCGCCGGCCACGCCCGTGCCGACGAGGCCCGGGGTGCCCTGCACGTTACCCAGCGCGCTCATGCCGCTGAACTTCATGCCGTAGGTCGGCTGGTTGCCCGTCTCACCGTAGGCCAGGCGGACCTTGAGCTCGTTCACCAGTGGGTGGAACGAAGGGATGCGGTACGCGGAGGCCAGCTTCGGGTAGAGGAAGAGCTTGTTGGTGTTGCCGTTGGCGCTGCTCTGCTCGGCGCGGATGGCGCCGACCAGGGTCAGCCGCTCGTCGAGCGTGATCACTTCCTCCTGGAGGTAGTAGCCACGGTCACGCACGTGCTGCGCGTTGTCGCGCACGCCAATCACCGTGCCGGAGTCCACGCCCGGCTGGCCGGCGTTGAGGTTGCGGCTGACGATGTACGTGGTGTCGATGCGGCGCTCCTCGAACTGGACGCCGCCGGAGGTGGTGGCGCTCAGGACGCGCGAGGCCGGCCGGTACGTGTGGACGAGGTTGATGCCCCCGTTCAGGTTGCGCACCTGGCTGGTGCCGTACAGCGACGTGCCCGGGAAGGTGTCGACCGGCTCGAAGTTGAGCTCGGGCGGGAATACCAGGCGGTTCTCCTGCTGGAAGCGGTCCACGCCGGCGTTGGCGAGCAGCCGCAGGTGGTTCTCGTCCGTCTTCCACAGGTGGATGGTGGCGTCGCCGGAGCCGATCAGGCGCCACACGTCCTCGTCGTTCCGCGTCAGCGCCGCCGTCTGCAGCGGGTTGGAGCCGTTGGGGACGAACGGGTTGCGCGGGAAGACACCGTTCGCGTCCGCGCGGAGGTCCACGAAGCTGGGCGCGGTCGGCATCACCATGTAGTACGACACGCTCGCGTTGTCGTTGTTGGTCAGGCCGCGCTGACCCAGCGAGTGGATGAGGTTGGTGGCGACGTTGACCTCCACCGTGTCGCCAATCGTCTGCCCCAGGTTGAGGCGGAACGACTGCTTCTCGTAGCCGGTGTTGGCGATGATGCCCTCGTCGTTGCGCAAGAGCGCGGACGCGAAGTACTTCGTGTTGCCGGTCGCGCCGCTCACGCTGGCGATCGTCTCGGAGGACAGGTCGCGTCGTCCGGACAGCTCCGCCTCGTGGTCGTAGTTGCGGCCGGGCGTGTAGTACTCCAGCGCGTCCTCGCCGAAGGTGTCGACGACCTCCTGCGCGGAGTTGAACTTACGGGTGCCCAGCTTGTTGGCCAGGGTGTACATGCCGAGCCGCTGGGTGATGTCGACCTTGGGCTCGCCCGCGCGGCCGCGCTTGGTGTTGATGATGACGACGCCGTTGGAGGCCTTGGAGCCGTAGATGGCGGCGGCGGACGCGCCCTTGAGGACCTCGATGCTCTCGATGTCGTTGGGGTTGATGTCCGCGATGCGGTTGACCTGGTTGTCCTGGGTGGCGCTCGGGTTGGAGCCGCGCACGGACTCCGTCACCGCCCACACGCCCGAGGCGATGGCCACGTCGCTGACGAGCACGCCGTCGATGACGTAGAGCGGCTGGGAGGAGCCGTTGATGGTGGACACGCCGCGCAGGCGCATCTGGATGCCGCCGCCCGGGGCGCCGGAGTTGGATTGGATGTTGGCGCCGGCCACCTTGCCCTGGAGGGCCTGGTCGACCGTCTGGGACGGGGCGCGGTTCATCTCCTCCGCGTTCACGGACGCCACCGAGTTGGTCAGGTGCTTACGGGCCAGCTCCGAGGCGCGGCCCACCACGACCATCTCCTCCGAGAAGATGTTGTCGAGCGCGACGTTCACCTCGCGCTGGGCGGGGCCGACGCGCACCTCGCGCTCGCCGTAGTCCTGCGAGGAGAACAGCAGCGTCACCGAGCCAGGGGGGACGTTGGGCAGCGTGAAGGTACCGTCCAGCTCCGTCTCCACGCCCTGGGTGGTGCCCTTGATGATGACGCGCACCAGGGGCAGGCCCTCGTTCGTCAGCCGGTCCGCGACGCGGCCCTTGACGACGCGACTCACCACGTTGACCGGAGCGGGCGTCGCCGCCGGAGTCTGCGCGGTGGGCGCATCGGCCGCCGGCGCCGGGGTGGCGGGGGCCGCGGTCGCGGGAGCCTGCGCCGCCGGAGCCTGAGGCTCGGGAGCCGGCGGGGTCGCTTCCTGGGCCATGGTTTCCAACGAGAAGAGTGCGATCACGCACCCCGGAATCAACGCTCTTTTAAGCGTCATTCGGATCTTTCCTCGCAACGGTGGGAACGGCCCCCCCTGCAGGTGCCGTGGGCGCGAATCGTCTCTGGGTGAACTGAATCAAGTCAATGGCAAGGCTCGATTTTCAAGAAAGTTGGCCAAATCCATCCGAACGGCAATATTCCGAAGTCGTACCGAGTGCGTCGTGTCGCGAGTCCGGACCGGGCCCTGTCCCCTCGGTGGACGCGGTGCTACAGGTCGCAACAGCCCGGCGGGGCGGCGGCTCGCGTCCTATGAGGGAGCCCGTAGGAGGTCGTGGCCGCGGCGCGTTGGCTCAGGTGGACGTGGCCTCGCGTCATGCACACGACGGGTGTGTAAGGGCATGAGGAGCCCGCGTGCCCGCCAGCCCCGCCGAGCATGTCGCGCGGGTTCCGTGAGGGCCTCACGGGCGCGCGGGGAGGGGCCGCGGGTCAACGCCTCGGGTGGGCCGCGCGGGCTCCGCGAGGGCCCACAGGGCGCGTGCGGGCGCGTCGGCGTGTTCTCGGGTTCATGTGCCGGGCCGCGCGCGCGTGGCGTCGAGCGCCGCGTCCATGGGGGCGAGGTGCTTGCGGGTCAGTGTCCCGAGTCGGCGGTGCGTGGGTCGTCGAGCGCGGCGTCCACGGGGGCGGCATGCCGGGCACGGGCTTTCTGGATGACGTCGTTCAGGAGCGTGGCCAGCTCGTCGTGGAGGGGGCGGTTGTCGTTGGCGCCGTAGCCGCGCAGCGGGATGATTGCGCCGTCGACGTGTCGGAGCGCGAGCAGCCAGGTGCGGGTGCGTGAGCGTCCGGTCTGCCGGTGGGTGTGGACGAAGGCCTCCTGGAGGGAGGTCACCGGGTGGGTTTCGGTCCGGTTGCGGAGCGGGGCGCGGCGCTGGACGTGGACCTGGCCGGAGCGGACGTCGACCACGCACTCGGTCTGCTCGAAGCCCAGGATGCTCATGCCCCAGCAGAGCGCCAGGAAGGCGGCGGAGAGCCCCAGCTCCCACGAGGGCCAGCTCATCTTGCCCAGGACGATGGCGGCCCCGAACACGAGGGTGAGGATGGCGATGACGGCCATGAAGCGGTACGGCGGCCGGCCTGTCTCCACGTGGACGTACTCCGGAGTCTGCGCCAGGACCTTCATTCCACCTCCCACCCGAGGGCCGGCCAGCCTACCCCGAAGAGCCGCGCCGGGTGGGAGCCCCCCGGGCACTCGTCTGGATGCCAGGGGCGGGGATGGGCGCGCCGTGCTCCCGGGTTTCCCACGGTCAGCCGGAGATTTCCGGCCCCGTCCGCCCAAGTCGGGGGCCCAGGAGCGCCGCCAATGGTTGGCGGGTCCAGGCGCCCGGCGAGACTTGTTGCCCCCGGGGCCGGCCCTCCCATAAGAGACGCAGCGGATATGGCGATGAACGAGCGTTACGAGCCGCAGTCGATCGAAGGTAAGTGGCAGGCCCGCTGGGACGAGGCCGGCATCTTCCGGGCAGGCAAGCGCCCGGGCGCACCGAAGAAGTACATCCTCGAGATGCTGCCGTACCCCAGTGGCAAGATGCACATGGGGCACGTGCGCAACTACCTCATCGGGGATGTGTACGCGCGCTACTTCCTGATGCGCGGCTTCGACGTGCTGCACCCCATGGGCTGGGACGCCTTCGGTCTGCCGGCGGAGAACGCGGCCATCAAGGACGGCGTGCACCCGGCGGTGCGCACCGCGGAGAACATCGCCTCCTTCAAGAAGGAGATGAAGAGCCTCGGCTACAGCTACGACTGGGAGCGCGAGGTCAACACCAGCCAGCCCGAGTACTACCGCTGGAACCAGTGGTTCTTCATCAAGATGTTGGAGCGGGGGCTCGTCTATCGCCGCTTCAGCAAGGTGAACTGGTGTACCGGCTGTCTCACCGTCATCGCCAACGAGCAGGTGAAGGACGGCAAGTGCGAGCGGTGTGATTCGCCCGTGGTGGACAAGGAGATGCCCGAGTGGGCGTTCCGCATCACGAAGTACTCGCAGGATTTGTTGGACGCGCTCGACACGCTGAAGGAGTGGCCGGACCGCATCACGGCGGCCCAGCGCAACTGGATTGGCCGCTCCGACGGCGCCGAGGCCGAGTTCCGCGTCCAGGGGCATGACGCCTCCATCCGCGTCTTCACCACGCGCCTGGACACCGTCTACGGCTGCACCTACGTGGTGCTCGCCCCGGACCACAAGCTCGTCGCCCAGGTCACCACGCCCGAGCGTCGCGCGGACGTGGACGCGTTCGCGAAGAGGATGGCGGCGCAGTCCAAGACGGAGCGGTTGGGCGAGGACGCGGAGAAGGAGGGCGTGTTCACGGGCGCCCACGCCATCAACCCGTTCAACGGGCAGCCGGTTCCCATCTGGATCGCCAACTTCGTCGTGAGCGACTACGGCACGGGCGCGGTGATGAGCGTCCCGGCGCATGACGCGCGCGACTTCGCCTTCGCCCGCAAGTACGCCTTGCCGGTGAAGGTCGTCGTCCAGCCGGCCACGGGGAACACGCTCCCCTCGGGCGACGCGCTGGAGGAGCCGTTCACGGAGTACGGCGTGCTGGTGGACTCGGGCGAGTACACGGGGCAGGCGTCCGAGGCCGCGCGCAAGGCGATGGCGGCGAAGCTCGAGCAGGAGGGCCGTGGCCGCGCGACGGTGACGTACCGCCAGAAGGACTGGGGCTTCAGCCGCCAGCGCTACTGGGGCACGCCCATCCCCATCGTCTACTGCGAGAAGTGCGACCCCGAGCGCCAGGGCATCCCCGTGCCGGTGGAGCAGCTGCCGGTGAAGTTGCCGGAGATCGACGTGCAGGAGGTGCTCACGGGCAAGGGCGAGCCGCCGTTGGCCAAGGTGCCCTCGTGGGTGAACACGACCTGTCCGAAGTGCGGCGGGCCCGCGCGTCGCGAGGCGGAGACGATGGACACGTTCGTCGACTCCTGTTGGTACTTCGCGCGCTACCTCTCGCCGCGTTACGACGCCGCGCCGTTCGACCCGAAGGAGGCCCAGCGCTTCCTGCCCGTGGATGTCTACGTGGGCGGGCCCGAGCACGCGGTGATGCACCTGCTCTACTTCCGGTTCTGGACGCGGGTGATGAAGCTGTTGGGATTGATCCCGGTGGACGAGCCCGTCACCCGCCTCATCACCCAGGGCATCGTCAACGGTCCCGACGGCCGGAAGATGTCCAAGCGCTGGGGCAACGTGGTGGCGCCGGCCTCCATCACGGAGACCTATGGCGCCGACACCGCGCGCACCTACGTGATGTTCGCGGGACCGCCGGAGCGCGACTTCGACTGGTCGAAGGACCAGGTGGAGGGCGTGTTCCGCTTCCTCAAGCGCGTCTGGACGTTGGCGGTCACCCACCAGTCGGTGGCGGGCGCGACGCACCAGGGCCCCTACGAGGGCAAGGCGCTGGAGACGCGCCGCGCGGCGCACAAGGCGCTCAAGCGCGTGACGGAGGCCATCGAGCGGTTGTCGTTCAACACCGCCATCGCGGGCGTCATGGAGTACGTCAACGCGCTGTACGCGGTGGGCACGCCGGAGACGGCCGCGGAGAAGGCCGCCATGGCGGAGGCGGTCCAACTGCTCACGGTGGTGCTCACGCCGTTCGCGCCGCACATCGCGGATGAGATCGCGGAGGCCTACGGCGCCAAGGAGCCCGTCGCGGCGCGGTCCTGGCCGGCGTTCGACCCGGCGCTGGTGGTGGATGACGTCATCCCCTACGCGGTGCAGGTGAACGGCAAGCTGCGCGCGGAGATCCAGGTGGCGGCGGACGCGGGCGAGGCGGATGTCCGGGCCGCGGCGGAGGCGGACGAGCGCGTGAGGTCGGCCATCACCGGCAAGACGGTGCGCAAGTTCGTCTTCGTTCCCAAGCGGCTGGTGAACTTCGTCGTCGGCTGAGCGGAGGCGCCCGCGTGCCGGCAGAGGTCCTCGTCATGTGCCCCGCGTGCGGTCGGCCCCAGCCGGCTGGCGGCGCGCGGTGCATCGCCTGCGGGGCCCCCTTGCCGGACGCGCCCGTGCCCCACGAGTCGGGCCCCTTCCTCTCGGTGGAGCTGGGAGGGGGGCGCTCCCTGGTGGGCGAGGGCGGGCAGCTCACGTACCGCGTCTCTCCCTCCGCTCCCGCCCAGGTGATGGAGCTGGGGCGGCTCCGGGAGCTGGCGCTGGAGTCGCGCGCTTTCCGGGAGGCGTTGCTGCTCCTGGCCTTCATCGTGCCGGGCGTCCTGGCGCATACCCCGGCGCCGCGGTTCCTCTCGTTCGGCATGGCGGTGCTGGGCGTGGTGCTGGCGGCGACGTGCCGCGTGCACGCGCTGGTGCTGGAGACGTCGACGGGCGGTCGGCTGCGCTGGTCGCTGGGGCTGGCGCGGCGGGGCTCGGCGCGTGACGAGGCGCTGCTGGCCGCGTGGGGCACGCTGGTGTCGGCGGTGCGCGCGCGCGGCGTGGTGGTGCGGGACGCGACGGGGGCCGTGCTCGCGTCCCCGGAGCCGCCGCCAGGGCCCGCCTCGGACGACGGCCCTCGTGCTTGACGGAGCGACCCGGCCGGGTAGGGTGCCGGCCATGTCGCTTCGCTTCGAGCCCCTGTCACGGCGTCTGCGTCCGGCCGTGTTGCTCGTGGGCTGCGCGCTCGGACTCTCCGGTTGTGGCTACAGGCTGGCCCCGCGCGGCACGGGGCTCCCCGAGGGCGTGATGGCCGTCTGCGCGCCCATCTTCGCCAACGAGACGGCGGAGCCCGCCCTGGAGACGCTCTTCACGCGCTACCTGCGACAGGAACTGACGCAGGTGGGGCGGCTGGGCGGCGGCAGCATCCCGTGTGATGCGCGCGTGGAGGGGACGGTGGTGGCCGTGTGGAGCTCGCCGACCCTCGTCGAGCGCTTCTTCCGCGTCTACGCCACCGTGAGGCTGCGGCTGACGCGCGAGGGCCAGCAGGCCCAGGAGACCGTCGTCTCCGGGACGGAGGACTACCTGCCCGGGAGCGGAGACATCCTGGAGGCGGAATCCAACAGGCAGGCCGCGCTGGATCGTCTGGCGCAGGTGCTCATGCGCGACGGGTTCGACAGGCTGGCCAGCACCTGGTGAGGAGGCCGTGGGGCCTCCTCCCGGGGTGCCTGCTTCCGAAGAATTGCGGAAATGGGGACCCGAGGGCCCCCAGGGGGCTCAGGCCTGCGCGCTCTTGGCGGCGGCCTTGGCCAGGCGGGAGATGCGGCGGGACGCGGTGCGCTTGTGCAGCACGCCCTTGGAGGCGGCCTTGTTCAGCGCCTTGGAGGCCGACTTGAGGGCGTCCGTCTTCTTGGTGGTGTCCTTGGCGGCGATGGCCTCGCGCGCGGACTTGACCGCCTCCTTCACCTCGCCACGGACGGTGACGTTGCGGGCGCGGCGCTTCAGGGACTGACGGTGACGCTTCTCTGCGGACTTGGTGTTGGCCAAGAGAAATCTCCAGCGAAAGGCAGGCTAAAAAGAGGGGCCGTCCTTACTGCGACGCCTCGCAGGCGTCAAGGCGGGCGTGCGCGTCCGACCGGGTTTTCCGGTCTCCGGACGCGGATCATCCAACGAACGGAAGGGAATCACCCGGCCGGGGTGGCGTATTCCCACGCCAGGCCAGCGGGGTCGCGGAAGGTCAGCCGTCCGGGGCTCTGCTCGCCGAGCGCGCCGGGCTGGTGCGTCTGGAGCCACGTCCCGAGCCGCTCCACCGCCCGTCGCGAGGGCGCCTCCAGGATCAGGACCAGGGCCCCGGACGGGGCCGCCGCCGCGCCGGCCAGGAAGTCGAGCCGCAGGGAGCCGCTCTCGTAGGAGGCATGGTCCGGAGGGCTCCGAGGGCTCGCCCAGCCGAGGACGGGGGCCAGGGCGTCCCAGAACGCGCGCTGGGCGGCGAGGTCTGGCACGCGCAGCCGCACCGTGGACAGAGGGGCCCGCGGGAGGGTGGTGGGGGGCGGGAGCGCCTTCTCCCGGGTCTTGGCGGCCTGCCAGTGGCGCTCCATGTGCTCCAGGGTGGCCTCGCCGAAGGGGACGCCCTCGGCGCGCAGCGCGCCCTCGATGTGCTGGAAGCGGGTGGTGAACCGGCGGATGGCCATGCGCAGGGCGTCCTCGGCGGGGGCCTTGATGAAGCGCGCGAGGTTGGCGAGCGAGAACAGGACGTCGCCCAGCTCGTGCTCGATGGCGTCCCGGTCCCCGGAGGCGATGGCCTCGTCCAGCTCCCCCAGCTCCTCGTCCAGCTTGCCGCGCACCCCGGCGAGGTCTGGCCAGTCGAAGCCGATGCGGCTGGCCTTCTCCGTCAGGCGCTCGGCCCGCAGCAGGGCGGGGGCTGCGGTGGGCACGCCGTCCAGCACGGACCCCTCGCTGCCCGTCTTGCGCTTCTTCTCCTCCGCCTTGAGCTTCGCCCAGTTGGCCAGCACCTGCTCCGCCCCGTCCGCGCGCTTCTCGCCGAAGACATGGGGGTGGCGGCTGACGATCTTGTCCGCGATGGCCTTGCTGACGTCGGCCATGGAGAATTCGCTGAGCTCGGAGGCGAGCTGGGCGTGGAAGACGATCTGGAACAGCAGGTCCCCCAGCTCCTCGCACAAGGGCTGCCAGGGGCCCCCCTGCGCCACCCGGTCCATCTCGTCCAGGACCTCGAAGGCCTCCTCGACCAGGTAGGGACGCAGCGAACGCAGGTCCTGCTCCCGGTCCCACGGACAGCCGCCCTCGGCGCGCAGCCTCCGCATGATCTCCACCAACCGTTCCAGCTCCGCCCCGGGGGTGCCCATGCCGTGTCCTCCACCTGCGCGGGCGACCTTGCCCGCGACGCGCGTCGTCTAACACGTGAGCCCCGGGTCGTATCCGCGGAAAGGCGGCCCGGAGGGGGTGGGTGGTGGCGTTCGCTTCCGTGCCTCGGCCCGGGTCGCCTATCATCCGGGTCCTGGATGATCCGTCCCCCCCTCTCCGTCTTGGCCCTCTTGGGCCTGCTGCTCCTGACCCCCGCGGTGGCCGTCGCGCAGCTCGAGGCGCCCACGCGAATCCAGGAGGTGGATCCCGGCCCCGTCGAGCCCGACCTCCAGGATGAGGCCGCGGACACCGTGGACACCTCCGACGAGGAGGAGCCGGCGGGGAGCCAGGTCGAGGACGAGCCGGACGACGAACCCAAGCGGGGCCGCCCTGGGAGCCGGGGGAAGGCCGAGGCCAACGCGCCCCTCCCCGGCGTCGCGGGGCCGACAGGCGCCGCCGCCCAGGTGCCGGAGGGGCCCGTGCCGCCCCCCCCGCCGCGTCCGGTGCTGAGCCCGGTGCTGGCGCCGCGCGTGACGGACGCGGAGATCCTCGCCGTGTGGGACCGCTGGCGGCAGGCCCAGTCGACCAATGATCGGGCCACCGCGGAGCAGGCGCAGAGCGCGCTGGTGCTCCTCAAGGCGGAGTTGCAGGCCGCGGACCTGGAGCCCATCAGCGTGGGCTTCCTGCGCGAATCCGTCGTGCGCCGCCGGGCGGGGGACATGGCGGGGGCGCTGAAGCTGGGGGCGCTGGCGGTGCAGCTGTCGCCCCGCCTGCCCATGGCGCACTTCCTGATGGCGGAGACCTACGCGGCGGCGGACCCCATGGACGTGGGCCGCTACCTGGGGGCCCTGCGGACCGCCTTCGTGTCGATGGCGACGGACCCTCGCTACCGGGGACCGGCGCTGGTGGACCTCGGCGCGCTCGTGCTGGTGGCGTGGGCGGGGACGGCCGTGGTGCTGGTGGCGCTGCTGTTCGTGCGACGGGTGCGCTACGCGCTCCACGACTTCCACCACCTCCTGCCGCGCGCCGTGGCGCGCTGGCAGTCCGCGTTGCTGGGCATCCTCCTGCTCGGGCTCCCCCTGACGCTGGGCGTGGGCGGGCTGCCCCTGCTGCTGGTGTTGCTGGGCGTGGTGGTGCCGTACCTGACGCGCGCCGAGCGGATCGTCGCGGCGGTGCTGGTGGCGGGCCTGGGCCTGTCGCCCCTGGCGGCGGGCCAGCTCGCGCGCCTGACGGCGTTCGCGGGCACGCCGGCGGAGGACGTCTCCCTGCTGGAGCGCGGCGGCCTGTCGGCCGAGGCCGCGATGGCGCGGGTGCAGGCGCGACTGGGCGCGGGCAAGGCGACCTACCAGGAGCTGGCCGCGCTGGGGCAGTACGAGTCGCGGCGCGGGATGCTGGAGGAGGCCCGGACGCACTTCAAGGCCGCCACCGCGCTGCGCAGTCGCGACGCGCGCCTGCTGACGCGCTTCGGCAACGTCCTGGTGGGGCTGGGGGACGAGGAGGGCGCGGCGCAGCTGTACACGCAGGCCGCCGGCGTGGATCCGTCGCTCGCGGCGCCGCACTACAACCTGGCGATGCTCTACCGGCGCCGCGCGAAGACGCTGCCGGACTCCCAGGTGGGCACGGAGCTGGACCGGGCGGCCACCGCCACCGCCGCCGCGAACGCCCTGGACGCGGAGCTGCTGCGCCGCGAGCCGCCCCCGGAGGATCGGCTCCTGCTCAACCTGTTGACCCTGGCGCCGGCGGTGCCCGCGTCGGAGTGGATGTCGCTGGCCGACGGCACCGCGGACGGCGCGCGGGTGGAGGGGCAGCTGACGCGGTGGCTCCTGCCGGGCGTGTCTCCGGGGCCCATGTCGTGGGGGCTGGCGGTGGGGCTCGCGGCGATGCTCGTGGTGTGGGGACTCGGCGTGGACAGGCTGAAGGCCTCGAGGGCCTGCGAGCGGTGTGGTCGCCCGGTGTGCGTCCGGTGCGATCCCGAACTGGGGGCGGGTGGGAAGCAGTGCGGGCAGTGCGTGAACGTGTTCTCGCGCCGGGGGCTCGTGCCGCAGAAGCTGCGCCAGCGCAAGGCGGACCAGGTGGAGCGCCATCAAGCATGGGTGGGCCGGCTGACGTACGCGGCGGGGGCGCTCCTGTCGGGCGCCGGGCACGTCTTCGCGGGCGGCCCGGTGCGCGGCGCGCTCTACGCGTTCTTCTTCCTCTTCGCCTTGACGGCGACGCTCATGCACCACGGGCTGATGCGCGTGCCCTACGGCGAGGCGCCCGTGTACCTCAAGCTGGTGCCCGCGGTGGTGCTGCTGGTCGTCGTCCACCTGTCGTCCATCAGCGGCCTGCGTCGGCTGCGGCGGGGAGAGTGACGCCATGGCCCTGAAGGGAACGCTCAAGGACTTCGGCATCGGCGACATCCTGCAGCTCATCGGGCAGCAGCAGAAGACGGGGACGCTCCAACTGGCCGACAGGGACCAGGAGGTCCGCATCGGCTTCAAGGACGGCCACATCATCAAGGTCGAGAGCATCACCCGAAAGCGCAAGGACCTCATCGGCGCCATGCTGGTGCGCGCCGAGCTCATCACCGACACGCAGCTCGACGCCGCGCTCGAGACGCAGCGGCGCACGCTCAAGCGGCTGGGGGACGTGCTCGTCTCCAGCCAGGCGCTCACCGCCGAGCGCTTCCAGTCGATGATGCAGCTGCAGGCCACCGAGACGCTCTACCGGCTCTTCACGTGGAAGGCCGGCACGTACGAGTTCATCCAGGAACCGGTGGAGCCGGACGCCGAGGCCATCCGCCCCCTGCGCGCCGAGACGGTGCTCATGGAGGGCTTCCGGATGGTCGACGAGTGGCCGGTCATCCGCAAGTCCATCCACCGCGACGACCTCTCCTTCGAGCGCGTCAAGGCGCTGCCGCCTCCCCGGGACGGCGAGGAGGGGGGCGAGCTGGGGGTCATCGGCTCCACCGAGCGGCGGGTCTACGAGGAGATCGCCCAGGGACGGGACCTGCGCAAGTTGGTGGACGTCTGCTGCCTGGGCGAGTTCGAGACCTGCAAGGCCCTGCACAACCTGGTGCGCGGCGAGTTCGTGCGCGTCATCCACCCCGAGGGCGCGCGCGCGCCGGCGCCCGGCGAGGAGCGGCTGTTCTCCAAGGCGATGGGGGTGGTGGGCCGCGTGGTGGCCACCATGGGCGTGCTGGCGGCCCTGGCGGTGGTGGTGTCGCGGGTGGCGCTCGCCGACCCGGAGCGCACCCGGGCCGCGACCGGATTCGCCGACCCCGCCGTGCAACGTCATGTTTCAGATGCCCAACGCGTCCGCATCGAAGCGGCGCTGGAAGTGTTCCGTCTGGAACGCGGCGAGCTACCGGAGCGGTTGGATGCGCTGGTGCACGCTGGATTGTTGGGTCCGGAGGAACTCAGATACCCCTGGCGGGAGGAGTACTACTACCGGCGGGTGGCCGCTCGGCAGTTCGTCCTCCTGCCGCCCTTGCGCTAGCGTCGAGGGAAAGTCGTCTCGCGGAGTCCGGGGGGCGGCGTTACTTTGAGGACAGCGGTACCGACCGAGGAACGACACGCATTGCGAAATCCCGCCACGTTGGAAGCGCCCGCAGTCGTTTCCGCCTCCGCCAAGGTGGATGTCCGTGACAACGAGACCGCCCTGGCCCTGTGCGGCAACCAGAACGAAAACCTCAAGCTGATGGAGCGGCGGCTCGGTGTCCGGGTGGGACAGCGAGGCACCGAGTTCCATCTGTCCGGCCCCTCTGACGCGGTGGCCTTCTCCGTGCGGCTCCTGGAGAACCTGGAGCAGATGATCCGCGCGGGCCGGCCCGTGTACCGCGAGGACGTGGAGCAGGGCATCAAGGTCCTGGGCCGGGGGGCGGAGTCCCTCCAGGAGGTCATGCTCGGTCCGGTGCTCAAGAGCTCCGGCAACCGGCAGATCGCCCCCAAGAGCATCGCGCAGAAGCGCTACGTGGACGCCATCCGCGCCCACGACATCGTCTTCGGAATCGGACCGGCGGGTACGGGCAAGACGTACCTGGCCATGGCCATGGCCGTGGCCTTCCTCCAGGAGCGCAAGGTCAAGCGCATCGTCCTGGCCCGGCCGGCGGTGGAGGCGGGCGAGAAGCTCGGCTTCCTGCCCGGTGACCTCCAGGAGAAGGTGAACCCCTACCTGCGCCCGCTCTACGACGCGCTCCACGACATGATGGCGGCCGAACGCGCCGCGCACCTGGTGGAGCAGGGCGTGGTGGAGGTGGCTCCGCTGGCCTTCATGCGTGGCCGCACGCTCAACGACGCCTTCGTCATCCTCGACGAGGCGCAGAACACCACCGTGGAGCAGATGAAGATGTTCCTGACGCGCCTGGGCTACAACAGCAAGGCCGTCATCACCGGCGACGTGACGCAGGTGGACCTCCCCACCGGGAAGATGTCCGGCCTGAACCACGCCCGCGCGGTGCTCAAGAACATCGACGGCATCCACTTCGCGGAGTTCTCGGACATGGACGTCGTCCGCCACCCGTTGGTCCAGGAGGTCATCCGCGCCTACGACCGGGCGGAGGTCGCCGCGCGAGAGGCCCAGGCCGCCCGCGAGGCCGCCCAGGCGGCGAACCCGTCCTCGGAGACGCCGCCCCTGACTCCGGTGCCTCCCGAGGCCGCCGTCGGTTGACCCGAGGATGTAGGGCCTACGTACGCCCACCCGCAACTACCCTTGCGGGCGGGCGTGCGCATCCCCTCCTCGCGAATATTCCTGGGTGCTGCGGCCTTGATGGAGACGCGACCCCTATTTAGGGTGAGGACCTCCATGGCCGAACCGGAACCGCAAACCCCCGCGCCGAGCCCCCTGGACGCGCTCGCGGCACGCCTCGGGTTGGGCGACGGCGTCTGGGGCCGGCGCGCGGTCCAGGTGTTCCTGCTGCTGGCCGTGTCGATTGGCGCCGGCTTCGTCATCTCCCCGGGCCTCTACAGCCAGCAGATCCCCGCCCTCACGGAAGAGAACCTGGGCAAGCCGTTCCGGGCCAGCTCGCCGGCGGGCTTCAAGGCGGCTCGGGACTACGAAATCGTTCACCAGGCGATGACGGCCCAGCGGCGCCAGGACGCCCGGGCCGCGGTGCGGCCGGTGTACGACCTCAACCCCGCGGTGGTGGGACATCTGCGTACCGTGGTGCGCGGGGCCTTCGCCGCGATGCGGCAGCGGCTGGAGGAGCTGTCGGAGGCGCAGGGGGACGCGGAGTCGGACGAGTCCCCGCGCAAGGCGCGTCGTCACGCGGCGCCCACGGCGGAGCAGCTGGAGCGCGAGCGCCGGGCCCGGGAGGCGATGCAGGCGGAGTTGCAGGAGCTGCTCTTCGGCCAGCGCGACGCGGGGCTGGAGGGCGAGGACTTCCTGGCGCTCTTCGCCAAGGGGTTCTCGGAGGAGGTCGAGTCGGCGACGCTGGTGCTGCTGGAGCGGGCCTACCGTTCGGAGCAGGGGCCGGTGCACGTGGCGGGCTCGCGCGAGGAGCTGGCGCGCGAGGCGCCCCAGGGGCTGACCGTCCGGGACGTGGTGAACAAGGGCGAGGAGACGCTGCCCAGCGGCTCGCCCAAGGTGGTGGACATCCGCGAAGCGCACCAGGAGCTGGACCGCTTCGCCTCCGTCCCCGGCAACGTCATGCCGGACGCGCCGGGCGTGCAGCGCCGCGCGGTGCTGCGCCTGGCCAAGCGGCTGGTGCGGCCCAACCTCACCATCAACATCGCGGAGACGGACGCGCGCCGGCACCAGGCCGCGCAGGCGGTGAAGGACGCGGTCATCTCCATCAAGAAGGGCCAGCGCGTCATCGGCGACGGAGAGCTGGTCAACGAGGGGCACCTGGTGGTCCTGCGCGGCATGCGGGCGGAGACGGACCAGCTCGACATGCTGCAGCTCCAGGTGGGCGGCACCGGGCTGGTGGCCCTGCTGGTGGTGGCCTCGTACTTCTTCTGCAACTCGGCGTTCCGGCGCTTCCGTCCCACCCGCAAGGACGGGCTCCTGCTGGGCGTGTTGCTGGTGGGGACGCTGGCGCTGCTGCAGCTGTGGGTGTCCATCGCGGACGCGGTGCAGGACCGGTACACGGCGCTCCCCATCGAGGCGCTGTACTACGTGTTCCCGGTGGCGGCCGGCGCGATGCTGGTGCGCTTCATCCTCACGCAGGAGCTGGCGCTCTTCTTCGCGGTGGTGTTCGCGTGCCTGACGGGCGTCATGCTGGGCAACTCGCTGGCGTTCGGCATCTACACGCTGGTCGGCTCGCTCGTCGCCGCCGACCGCATCGTCAAGGCGAAGGACCGCGTGGGCATCTTCCGGGCGGGGCTCGTGACGGGCGTGGCGAACACCGTGGCGGTGCTCTTCCTGTTCCTCGTCGAGGGCAAGGGGCTGTCGGGCGACACGCTCATCACCGCGCTGAGCGCGTTCGTGGGCTCGTCGCTGGCGGTGCCCGTCATGGTGATGGCGCTCACGCCGCTCATCGAGACGACGTTCGGCTACGCGTCCGACATCAAGCTGCTGGAGCTGGCCAACCTCAACCACCCGGCGCTCAAGGAGCTCATCGTCCAGGCGCCCGGCACGTACCACCACTCCATCATCATCGGCACGCTGGTGGAGAACGCGGCGGAGGCCATCGGCGCCAACCCGCTGCTCGCCCGTTCGTGCGCGTACTACCACGACATCGGAAAGGGCCGGAACCCGCTCTACTTCGGGGAGAACCAGAAGGGGGAGAACCGGCACGACGCGCTGGCGCCCGCGATGAGCGCGGTCATCATCAAGCGCCACGTGACGGAGGGCCTGGAGATGGCCCGGCAGTACCGGCTGCCCAAGCTGGTGGCGGACGCGATTCCGCAGCACCACGGCACGCGCACGGTGGGCTATTTCTACCACAAGGCGCTCAAGGAGCAGGAGGGCAAGGAAGGCGCGCCCCCCATCGACGAGAGCATCTACCGCTACCCGGGCCCCAAGCCGCAGTTCCGCGAGGCGGCCCTGGTGATGATCGCCGACGCGGTGGAGGCCTCGACGCGCTCCATGTCGGATCCGACGACGACCAAGCTCCAGGCGCAGGTGCAGAAGATCATCAACCTCATCTTCTCGGAAGGGCAGCTGGACGAGTGCGACCTGACGCTGAAGGACCTCAACCTCATCGCGCAGTCGTTCCTGCACACGCTCGAGGGCATCTACCACACGCGTCCGGTGTACCCGGCCGGGGCCGTGGGCGGCGGGAAGATGCCGCCGTTGGTCGTGGCGGGAGGCAAGGCGGTGGAGTCCAAGGACAAGGCGCGCTCGGCGGGGGCGTCGTGAGCGCCACGCGAGGAGCGACGCCGTGAGACTCCGCAAGGGCAAGCTCATCCCCCGGGATGACGGCAAGCGCATCGAGGAGTTCGTGGGCGCGGCCACCACGGGGACGGACTCCGCCTCCGTGGCGAGGATGCTGGCGCCCCCGGGCTGGTCCGAGCCGGCCCAGCGCCCCGAGTTCGACGAGATGGTCATCGTCCTCACGGGCGAGCTGACGCTCGTGGTGGAGGGGCGGCGCGAGCGCATCGGCCCGGGCGAGGTGGGCCTCGTCCCGCGCGGCAAGCGCGTGGTCTACCGCAACGACGGCAAGGGCGCGTGCGACTACTGGTCCATCTGCGCGCCGGCCTTCCGTCCGGAGCGGGCCCACATGGAGGCCCCCGCCCGCCGCGAGCCGGACAACGTGGTGACGCTCCAGATGGCCCATGGCCAGGGCAAGGAGTACGGCCGGCTCCTGACGGGGTGGGCGAAGGACTACCTCAAGCGCCTGTCGCTGTCGGACTGCGAGCTGTCGCTGTCCCTGGTCGACGACCGCGCCATCCGCCGGCTCAACCGCACCTGGCGCGACAAGGACAAGGCGACGGACGTGCTGAGCTTCCCCGCGGGCGACCTGCCCAAGGGCACGCCCGGGCCCCGGCCGCTGGGAGACGTCGTCATCTCGCTCGACACCGCGAAGCGGCAGGCCCGCGAGTACGAGCGCACCCTGGAGGCGGAGCTGGCGCGCTACCTGGCGCACGGCATCCTCCACCTGCTGGGCCACGACCACGAGCGCCCCCGCGACGCCAAGCGCATGGCCGCCCTCGAGGAGTCGCTCCTGGGCGAGCGCGGCATGGTGGCGGACTCGCTCCAGGTGGACGCGAAGGCCCGACGGGCGCGCAGCCTGATGTGAAGGTTCCCCGGCCTCCCGCCGGACAATCCGGCATGCTCCAGGTTGAGTCGGGCGGCGCGCATGATAGGTAGGCCGCCTTTCGCGTGTTGGACAAAGCCATGCCCCGCTTGTCGCTCATCGCCGCCTGCCTGCTCGGACTGCTGCTCCTCGGGACCCCCGCGCGCGCGGCCAGAGCGCCGTGGGGCACGGGAGAGAGCCAGGGCGAGGACCTGGTCGTCTCCCTGGTGACCTTCAGCCCGGGCGACAGCGTGCCGGAGTGGTGGGGCCACGGCTCGCTCGTCGTGGAGGACCGCCGCCTGGGGCAGGCGCGTCTCTACAACTACGGGATGTTCGACGCCTCCGACGTCGGCATGCTGAGCCGCTTCGCGATGGGCCGGCTGGAGTTCTACGTCGCGGACGCGAGCGTCAACGCGACGTACCGGGCCTACCGCTCCTGGGACCGCGATGTCCGCATCCAGGAGCTGGCCCTGACGCCGGAGCAGCGCCTGCAGGTCGCGAAGGCCCTGGCGGACAACGTCTTGCCGGAGAACCGGAACTACCTGTATCATCATTACAAAGACAACTGTGTCACGCGCCTGCGGGACATGATCGACGTCGCGACCCAGGGGCAGCTGCGCGAGATGGACCGGGCCCCCGGGCGCATGACGCTGCGCGAGCACACGCGGCGCTACACGGCGGTGAACGTGCCGATGAGCGTGCTGCTCGACTTCATGATGAACGATGAGATCGACCACCCCGTCACGAAGTGGGAGGAGGCCTTCCTCCCCGACGAACTGGAGGCGCAGGTCGCGTCGCTCCAGGTGACGGGAGCGGATGGCCAGAAGCATCCGCTGGTGGCGCGCGACTGGGACTACTACGTGTCGCCGGACCGGGCCCGCCCGCCCGCGGAGCCGCCTCCGCTGGGCCCCTGGGTGCTCGCGGTGGGCGTGACGGCGGGAGGCCTGGCGCTGGGGCTCGCGGCCTGGGAGCGCAAGCGTGGCAGTCGCATCGCCCGGGTGCTGCTCGGCGTGGAGAACGCGCTCGTCGGCCTGGTGCTGGGCATCCCCGGCACGGCGCTGCTCATCATGTGGCTGGTGACGGACCACACGGTGACGTACCGCAACGAGAACCTCTTCCTGGCCAACCCGCTGACGCTGCTGGCGCTGCCCTTCGGCGTGGCGCTCACCTGGGGCAGCGCGAAGGCGCGCGCGCGGCTCTTCAAGGCCTGGACCGCGCTGGCCGCCCTGGGCGTGCTGGGCGTGGTGCTCAAGGTCCTCCCGCCGTTCGACCAGGACAACTGGCGGCTCATCGCGCTCATCCTGCCCATCTCCCTGGGGATGGCCGGCGCGTTCGGCCTGGACCGCGTCCTGGCGAGACTGTCCGGCAGGGCGGGGTCGTCAGCGGAGCGGAGCGACGCCGTCGCTCGGCTCGAGGCGCCCTGACTTCTTTCCCTTCAACCCCTTCGCGCGCGCCGGCCACGGAGCCGTCGTGCGTCAGACGAGGAAGCACACCATGGCGAACGATTCGATGGAGAAGATCAACGGCCTCAGAGAGCGCGTGCTGGCGCTCCGGGGGCATCTTTGACCTGGACCGCAAGCGGTCCCGCATCGCGCTGATTGAACGCGACAGCACCCTGCCCAACTTCTGGGACGACAACACCAAGGCGCAGGCGATGCTGAAGGAGAAGTCCACGCTCGAGGCCAGCGTGGGCGCATACGACAAGGTGATGCGCGGGCTGGATGACGCGCAGGCCCTGCTGGAGCTGGCCGCCGAGGCGAACGACGCGGACACGGCCGCCGAGGCCGAGGCGTCGCTGGAGCCGATGGAGGGCGAGGTCGCCAAGCTCGAGCTGGCGCGGATGCTCTCCGGCGAGCAGGACCGCTCGAGCTGCTTCATGGACATCAACGCCGGCGCCGGCGGTACCGACTCCATGGACTGGGCCGCCATGCTCCTGCGCATGTACTCGCGCTACTGCGAGGCCAAGGGCTGGAAGGTGGAGATCAACGACGAGGTGCCGGGCGAGGAGGCGGGGTTCAAGAACGTCTCGCTGCGCATCGAGGGCGACTTCGCCTACGGCTACCTCAAGGCGGAGGTGGGGGTGCACCGGCTGGTGCGCATCTCCCCGTTCGACGCCAACGCGCGTCGCCAGACGGCGTTCGCCTCCGTGGACGTCTATCCGGAGGTGGACGACACCATCCAGATCGACATCCCGGAGAAGGACATCGAGCTGAAGTTCATCCGCGGCGGCGGCGCCGGTGGTCAGAAGGTGAACAAGACCTCCTCCACGGCCCAGCTGCGCCACCTGCCCACCGGCATCATCATCACTTGCCAGACGGAGCGCTCGCAGTCGGCCAACAAGGACATGGCCTTCAAGATCCTCCGGGGCCGGTTGTACGAGCTGGAGATGAAGAAGCGCGAGGCCGCGCGCGACGCCGCCGAGGCCGCGAAGAAGGACATCTCCTTCGGCTCGCAGATCCGCTCCTACGTGCTCGCGCCCTACCGCATGGTGAAGGACCTGCGCACCGGCGTGGAGACGGGCAACGTGGACGCGGTGCTGGACGGTGACCTGGAGGAGTTCGTCACCGCGCAGCTGCTCGGGGTGAAGAACCCCAACCGCAACGCGGCGCTCGAATAGCGCCGCGCCGCGGCACACCCGCCGGGGCGGGGCGGCCTCCCAGGCCGTCTCCCCCCTCGGGTCTGGCGGTCTCCCTCCTGCCCGCACCCGCCAGGGAACCTTTTCCGACCCGCGGTGTCCCAGGGCCGGCGGAGGGGCAGGGGAGGAGGCTAAGCTGGGTCACGGCGGCTCTCGGGACCGGGAGCCGCGAGCGGGAGGTCACCGGTGTCTTCGGGCGGGGTGCTCGAAATCGGACAGGACGGGGCGGCCGACGACGCGGCGGAGTCACGCCGCCAGGACGCCGTGCTGCTGGTCCGCCTGAGGCACGGCGAACCGGAGGCCTTCGAACAGCTGGTGCGCGCGCACCAGGACCGGCTCTTCGACTTCTGTGTCCGCATGCTGGGCGATCGCGAGGAGGCGCACGACCTGGTCCAGGAGGTCTTCGTCAGCGTCCATCAGAACGTGCGGCGCTTCCGCGAGGACTCGCGGCTGTCCACCTGGCTGTTCCGCATCACCAAGAACCACTGCATCAACCGGCTCAAGTACCTCAAGCGCCGGGGGCGGGGGCGGTCGGAGGAGTACGACGAGACCCGCATGGCGTGGGTGGACGGCCCGGACGCGCCGCCCACCCCGGACGCCGCGCTGGAGTCGGCCCGCGAGCGGGCCCGGGTGCAGTGGGCCATCTCCCAACTGGACGAGGACGCCCGCATGCTCGTGGCGCTGCGCGACATCGAGGGCCTGTCCTACGAGGAGATCGTCGACATCACGGAGCTGCCCGAGGGCACGGTGAAGAGCCGGCTGCACCGGGCGCGCGAGAAACTGGCCCATCTGCTGGGGCGACTTGAGCCATGACCGGCATCCATCGCAGACTCGGGGACGTGGAAACGCGAATGAGCCACCGCGAGGCGAAGGACCTGTTCCTCGCCCTCGCCGACGACGAGCTGCCCGCCCCCCAGGCGCAGGCGGTCCGCACGCACCTGGACGGCTGCGACGAGTGCCGCCACGGGTGGGAGGGGTATTCGCGCACCGTGCGTCGGCTGCAGTCCGTGGAGCGGGAGAAGGCGCCGCCCGCGATGGCCTCCCTGGTGATGACCCGCGTGCGCCGCCAGCGCCGCTTCGGTGGGCTCAAGGGCCTCCACATGGCGCACATGCATCAGCGCTTCCCGGTGGAAATCCTCATCCCCCTGCTCCTGGCCGCCGCCGTGGCCGCCTTCCTGGTGATGGCGGCTCCCTGAAGCTTCCCGCTGTGTTGCGTTGCGTCCCGAGGGAGGCTTGGCTACGGTGCCGCGCCTTTGGGAAAGCGCGTCATGGCCGAGACCGAAAACAAGAGCGAGAAGACCGCTGGCGAAGCGGACCTGGGGACCAAGGAGCAGGAGATCTACGACCAGCGGCTGGAGAAGGCCGCGAAATGGCGTGAGGCCGGCTTCAACCCCTACGGCAACGGCCACAAGCCCCAGCATCTGGCGGCGGACATCCTCGCGAAGCACGCGAACCAGTCCCCCGAGGAGCTGGAGCAGGCGCCCGCCACCTACGACGTCGCCGGTCGCATGGTCGCCATGCGCTCGTTCGGCAAGGCGGCCTTCATCAAGCTCAGGGACCGTTCGGGCGAGATCCAGGTCCACATGAAGAAGGACGCCCTGGCGGACGCCTACGAGGTCTTCAAGCTGGCCGACCTGGGCGACTTCCTGGCCGTCACCGGCACCGTGTTCCGCTCCAAGACGGGCGAGCTCACCCTGGCCGCCACGAAGTTCACCCCGCTCACCAAGTCCCTGCGCCCCCTGCCGGAGAAGTGGCACGGCCTGACGGACGTGGAGAGCCGCTACCGCCAGCGCTACCTCGACCTCGTCTCCAACCCGGACGTGAAGCAGACCTTCCTCCGGAGGAACAAGCTCATCCGCTTCATCCGCGACTTCCTCGACGCGCGTGACTTCGTCGAGGTCGAGACGCCGATGATGCACCCGCTCGTGTCGGGCGCGGCGGCGCGGCCGTTCATCACGCACCACAACGCGCTCGACATCGACCTGTACATGCGCATCGCGCCGGAGCTGTACCTCAAGCGCCTGGTCGTCGGTGGCCTGGAGCGCGTCTACGAGGTCAACCGGAACTTCCGCAACGAGGGCATCAGCACCCGGCACAACCCCGAGTTCACGATGCTCGAGTTCTATCAGGCGTACGCCACGTACGAGGACCTGATGGACCTGAGCGAGGAGATGATTTCGGAGGCGGCCAGGGCCGTCACCGGCGACTCCAAGGTGAAGTACGGCGAGCACGTGCTGGACTTCGGCAAGGGGTGGAAGCGCATCTCCATGACGGAGGCCATCCGCGAGGCCGTGGGCGGCGCCCTGTCCGACAAGGACATGGCCGACCCGGACCGGCTCCGCCACGAGCTGCTGAAGACGGCCCGCGCCGAGTCCGAGCGCCGCGCCGTGGAGACCATGAACCACGGCGAGCTGGTGGGCGCCCTCTTCGAGGCCCACGTCGAGCACACCCTGATTCATCCCACCTTCATCACCCATTTCCCCACCGCGGTGTCGCCGCTGGCGCGCCGGAACGACCAGAACCCGGAAATCACCGACCGGTTCGAGCTGTATGTGGCGGGACGGGAGATCGCGAACGCCTTCTCGGAGCTCAACGACCCGCTGGACCAGAAGGGTCGCTTCCTCGCCCAGCTCGACGCGAAGCAGCGTGGCCAGCAGGAGACGATGGACTACGACGAGGACTACATCCGCGCCCTGGAGCACGGCATGCCGCCCACGGCGGGTCAGGGTATCGGGATTGATCGGCTCGCCATGTTGTTCACGGACTCGCAGAGCATCCGCGACGTCATCCTGTTCCCTCTCCTCAAGCCACTGGCGAAGTAGCCACGAGGCCGTGTGAACTCCGCCGAACGGCAGACCGTCCATCACTGGGGCTTCATCTGGACCGGGGCGCTCGTCGCGCTCCTGGGCTTCATCCTGCTCGGCGTGGCCATCTCCGGCGCCGGGGCGTGGGCGGAGGTGAGCGCCGCGCTCGGCCTGTCGCTGGTCGGGTGGGGTGGGGTGCTCCAGGTCATCGACGGCGTTTCGCTGCTGCCGGTCCAGGCCGCCGCGCGCGAGGCCGCCCCGGTGTTCCATGTGGGCCTCCTGGTTTCGGGCACGCTCGCCTGGCTCGCGGGCTGGGCGCTGGTCGCCAACGGCCTGCGGCGCGCGCCCCAGGCCCCGGAGGGCCCGAGCCCCGCGGCCGGCGCGCCGCTGTACCCCCGGCTGGCGCGCTACCGGGACTTCTACTGGAGCACGCTGGGCGCCTACGGCGGCGGCATCCTCCTGGCGGAGCTGGCCCTCGTCCTCCTGCAGACGGTGCTGTCGTCCGGCGTGCCCTCCGCGGAGCTGGGGGCGGCGCGTGACGGGGGCGGCGGGCTGTCGCTGCCGCCCACCGGGGCCTTCGCCATCTCACTGGTGGTGGCGGCGATGGTGGCCTTCGTCTCCGGCTTCATCGGGGCCTCCCGCGCCCAGCGCCTGGCGCTGCCGGAGGCCACCATCGGCGTGCTCTACCTGGGCCTGCCGGTGCCCATCCTGCTGACGTTGATGGAGCGCATCCCCTCGCTCCAGCTCCAGCTGGGCTACCGCCTGCGGGAGGTGACGTACGTCGCGGGGCTGCTGGGGCGGCCGGAGCTGGCGTACTGGCTGACCTTCACCGCGCTGGTGCTGGCGCTGGTGCTGGGCATCAACACGGGCTTCATCGCGGCGGGCAGCGGCCGGGTGGACCTGAAGCTGGGCTTCGAGCTGTTCGTCGCGCGCCGCCACGTGGCGGTGTTCCGGCCCTCGCTGCTGTTGGGCACGCTGGCGGTGCTGATGTTCGGCATCGTCCCGCCGCTGCTCATCTACTTCATCATCCGCGCGGCGGAGGCGGCGGTGGAGCGCACCCGCATCCGCGCGCTCGGCCTGTCGGACCCGCTCGCCTCGTCGGAGGCGCTGCACCGGCTGAAGCTGCGCGAGCAGTCGCCCACCATGATGATGACCGCGCTGTCGGTGGGCGGCGTGGGCGTGGGCGTCATGGCGCTCATCATCGTGCTGTCGGTGATGAGCGGCTTCGAGGCGGACCTCCAGAAGAAGATCCTCGGGACCAACGCGCACGCCGTCGTGTCCCGCTACGCGGGGGACCTGCCCGAATACCCCAAGGTCATGGAGACCATCCGGAAGGTGCCGGGCATCGCCGGACAGACGCCCTTCATCATCAACCAGGTGATGATCGCCTCGGAGGGCAACGTCGACGGCGTCATCATCAAGGGCATCGACCCCGCCACCGTGGGCGAGGTGACGGACCTGCCGCAGAACATCCTCGGCGACGGCTCGCTCGACATCCTCTACACGCCGGAGAAGATCCTCTCTCGCGCCATGCCCGACGAGGACGAGGAGCCCGCGAAGGAGGGCGAGGGCGCCGAGGACGCGGGCGACGACGTCATCCGCCGCACCGACACGCCGGCGAAGCCCGCGGTGCTGCCCGGCATCGTCATCGGCCGGGAGCTGGCCGCCTCGCTCCGGGTGGTGGTGGGCGACCGGGTGAACGTGGTGTCCCCGCTTGGCACCGAACTGGGCCCCACCGGCCCCATCCCCAAGAGCCGCGCCTTCCGCGTGGCGGCCATCTTCTACTCGGGGATGTACGAGTACGACTCCAAGTTCGTCTACATCCTCCTGAAGGAGGCCCAGGACTTCTTCAACATCCAGGGCGCCACCGGCATCGAACTGAAGGTGTTCGACATCGACGACGCGCGCCGCATCGCCGGCCAGGTGGTGAAGGCGCTGGGCGGCTACCCCTACCGGGCCCGCGACTGGGGCGAGATGAACAAGAACCTCTTCTCCGCGCTGCGCCTGGAGAAGCTGGTGATGGGCATCATCCTCTCCATCATCATCGTCGTGGCCGCCGGCCTCATCGTCGCCACCGTCATCATGCTGGTGCTGGAGAAACGAAAAGAGATCTCCGTGCTCAAGGCGCTGGGGGTCCCCGATGGCGGCATCGTGAAGATCTTCCTCGCGGAGGGGCTCCAGATTGGCGTCGCCGGGGGGCTCCTGGGCCTGTTCTCCGGCCTGTCCTGGTGCCTCTTCATCGAGAAGGTCGGCATCAAGCTGGACCCGGAGGTGTATTACATCCCCGCGCTCCCGGTGCGCATCGAACCGTTGCAGACCGCGCTGGCCGTCGTCATCGCGGTGCTCGTCACCTACCTGGCCTCCATCTACCCGGCCCTCAAGGCCAGCAGCGTGGAGCCGGTGGAAGGTCTCAAGGCGGAGTAGCCATGGCGCTGTTGTCCATCCGCAACGTCTTCAAGAGCTACTTCCTCCACGGCAAGCGCATCGACGTGCTGCGCGCGGTGTCGCTGGACCTGGAGAAGGGGGAGCTCGTCTCGCTGGTGGGCGCCTCCGGCGCCGGCAAGAGCACCTTCCTCCACGTGCTCGGCACCCTGGACGCCCCCGCCGCCGGCGAGGTCTTCTTCGAGGGCCGCTCCGTCTTCTCCATGAACGACGCGGAGATCGCGGAGTTCCGGAATCGAACCATTGGCTTCGTGTTCCAGAGCCACTACCTGCTGCCGGAGTTCACGGCGCTGGAGAACGTGGCCATGCCGGCGCTCATCCAGCGGCGGGAGCGCGCCGGCGCCTATGCCTACGCGCGGGAGCTGCTGGAGCGGGTGGGGCTGGGGCAGCGGGTGGACCACAGGCCAGGAGAACTGTCCGGTGGCGAGGCCCAGCGGGTGGCCCTGGCCCGCGCCCTGGTGCTCAAGCCCGCCATCCTGCTCGCCGACGAGCCGACGGGCAATCTGGACCCCGCCACGGGCGAGGGCATCCACCAGCTCCTGAGGGACGTGAACCGGGAGCTGGGCATCACCGCGGTGGTCGTCACCCACAACGAGACGCTCGCCCGCTCCA
The DNA here is from genome assembly GCF_021412625.1 of Myxococcus stipitatus. The sequence continues at coordinate 211,929 of NZ_JAKCFI010000013.1, forward strand.
TGCCCCGCCGCCTGCGCCTGGCTGGCGGGCAGGTGACGGAGGCTTGATGGCCCCGCGCTTTTGGATTGAGGGGCTCGCACCCCTTCTCGTACATTGCCCCGCCTTTCCCCGGCCGGTCTCCCCTTGAGGCACCTCGTTCTGTCTCGCAAGTCACTGCTCCCGCTCGTCGCGGTCGCCCTGTGGTCGCTCGTGCCCGGCTCGGTCCTGGCACAGGTGGACGGGGGTGTGCCCGCACCGGCTCCTGTCCCGGCCGCGCCCGCAACCCCCGCTCCTGGCACCGGGCGTCCCTCGGACGCTCCCGTCGAGGAGCCCTCCGAAGAGGTCGCCCCCGACACGGTGGTGGAGGTTCGCGTCGAGGGGAACAAGCGCGTGGAGGCGGAGGCCGTCCGCCGCGCCCTGCGCACCAAGGTCGGCCAGCGCCTGGACTCCTCGAAGTCCGCGGAGGACCTCCGGGCCGTGTGGGCCCTGGGGTACTTCCAGGACGTCGAACTGCTCGTCCAGCGCCTGGCGCGCGGCGTGGCCTACGTCGTCCGCGTCGAGGAGCGGCCCGTCATCAACAAGGTGACGCTGCGCGGTAACGAGGAGCTGAGCCAGGACGACCTCAAGGAGGAGATCGAGGTCAAGGCCAACACCATCCTCGACCTGGAGACGGTGCGCAGCACCGTGAAGAAGATCCAGGCGAAGTACGTGGAGAAGGGCTACTTCCTCGCGGAGGTCTCCCACGAGATCCGCCCGGTGGAGGGCGGCACGGGCGTCGACGTCATCATCGTCATCAACGAGCACGCCAAGGTGATGGTGAAGCAGATCACCCTCATCGGCGCGGAGAAGGTGCCCGCCAGCATCCTCAAGGAGACGATGATCACCCGCGAGGGCGGCTTCCTGTCCTTCTTCACGGGCGAGGGCACCTACCGCGAGGAGGCCTTCCAGCGCGACCTGGCCGTCATCCAGATCGCCTACTACGACCGCGGTTTCATCAACGTCAAGATCGACAAGCCCACCGTCCAGCTCTCCGCGGACAAGCGCTACATCTACATCACCCTGCGCATCGAGGAGGGCGAGGCCTACGACATCGGGAAGATCGACTTCTCGGGTGACCTGCTCTCGGACGTGTCCAAGGAGCAGATGATGACGCTGATGAAGTCGCGCTCGGGGCAGCGCTTCAACCGCTCGCAGCTGTCGCAGGACATCCTGGGCGTCTCGGATGTCTACTACGACCGCGGCTACGCCTACGCGAACATCAACCCCGTCACCAGCGTCAACGCCGAGACGCGCACCGTCGACCTGACCTTCGACGTCCAGAAGGGGCCCCAGGTCACCATCGAGCGCATCGAGGTCGCGGGCAACAGCAAGACGCGCGACAAGGTCATCCGCCGCGAGCTGCGCGTCTACGAGGGCGAGCTCTACAACGGCACGGGCGTGCGCCGCAGCAAGGAGCGCGTCACCGCCCTGGGCTTCTTCGAGACGGTCGAAATCACCCAGTCCGCCGGCAGCAAGGACGACACCATCGTCCTCAAGGTGGAGGTGAAGGAGAAGGCCACCGGCACCTTCCAGGTGGGCCTGGGCTTCTCCAACGTGGAGAACTTCATCTTCACGGCGCAGATCTCCCAGAACAACTTCCTGGGCTGGGGCCAGAGCGTCTCCGCGTCCGCGCAGATCTCCGGCCTGCGCTCCCTGGTGCAGCTGTCGTTCTACGACCCGTACTTCCTGGACACCAACTACCTGCTGTCCGCGGAGTTCTTCCGCGTCCAGGCGGACTACGACGGCTTCATCCGCAACTCCACCGGTGGCACCATCTCCATCGGCTACCAGTTCATCGACGACCTGCTGGGCACCATCGGCTACACGCGCGAGTGGGTGAACGTCGAGGCCGGCTCGAACCTGGGCGCGGTGCTCCTGGCCAACCAGTTCCTGTCCGGCACCACGAGCGCGGCCCGCCTGTCGCTCTCCTTCGACCGCCGCGACAACCGCCTGTTCCCGTCGCGGGGCTTCATCCACTACGGCGCGGTGGAGTTCGCCCCGGACTTCCTGGGCGGCACGTTCCTCTTCAACCGGTACACCGCGTACTCGCGCCTGTACTTCCCCATGCCGCTGGGCTTCGTCTTCAAGACGAACGCCACCATCGGCTACATCCAGCAGCTCGACTCCGACAAGCCGCTGCCCATCTCCGAGCTCTACTACGTGGGTGGCATCAACAGCGTCCGCGGCTACTACCTGCGTAGCATCAGCCCCTCCGTGAAGGTGCCGCGCTCCTCCAACCCGGACGCCACCGTCACCGACTTCCTCGTGGGCGGCAACAAGCAGCTCGTCTTCAACTTCGAGCTGGAGTTCCCCATCTTCGAGAAGGCCGGCCTCCGGGGTGTGCTCTTCTACGACGCCGGCAACGCCTTCGCCTCCAACGAGAACTTCTTCCAGGACAAGCAGGACAAGCTGCCGCTGGGGCTGTTCCACTCGGCGGGCTTCGGCTTCCGCTGGTTCTCGCCCATCGGCCCCCTGCGCTTCGAGTGGGGCATCCCGCTCACCAGGCGGCCAGAGGACGACCGGATCCTGTTCGAGTTCACTATCGGCAACTTCTTCTGATAAGCCGTCGTCCGTCGTCCCGGCCCCGCCCTGGCGGGAAGGGTTGAACAAGCCCGGGCGTCTGACGTCGGACGCTGTACCCTTCCTGAGGAGCTGTAAGACATGTCGCTTCGCACCACAGTCGCGGCCTTCGCCGCCGTCCTGTCGCTTGCCCTGCCGGTGGCCGCCTCGGCCGCCGACCTGAAGGTCGCCTACGTGGACCTCCAGCGCGTCCTGCTCGAGGTCGATGACGGCAAGGCCGCCAAGGCCCGTCTCCAGAAGTGGCTGGATGACAAGCAGAAGGAGATCGACAAGGAGCAGACGGCCCTGCGCGCGGAGAAGGAGACGCTGGACAAGCAGGCCAGCGCCATGAACGCGGAGACGCGCGCGCAGAAGGAGGCGGACCTCCAGCGCAAGGTGATGACGCTCGCCCAGAAGTGGGAGAAGAGCCGGGGCGAGGCGGCCAACAAGGAGCGCCAGGAGATGGAGCCCATCATCGCGAAGATCGACCAGGTCGTGGCCTCCATCGCCCAGCGCGATGACCTGGGCCTGGTGCTGGAGAAGCGCGACTCGGGCATCGTCTTCGCGAAGGCCCAGCTCGACATCTCCAACGAAGTCATCCGCGCCTACAACAACCTGAAGTCGACGGCGGCGAAGGACGCCCCGAAGAAGTAATCCTCACCCCGTGACGACCGCCCCCGCACCCCGACGGCTCGGGGAGCTCGCCACCCTCGTCGGGGGAGAGCTCCTCGGGGACCCCGAGACACTCATCCACGGACTCAACGGGCTCGAGGAAGCGGGCCCGGGGGACGTGTCCTTCTACGGAAACACGCGCTACCGCCGTCAGTTCGAGGCGACCCGCGCCTCGGCAGTGCTCGTGAGCGGGGAGCTGCCCGCTCGCGCGGGCCTGGCGCTGGTGCGCGTGTCCAATCCGCACCTGGCCTATGCCCGGCTCCTGAAGGCCTTCTACCCGACGGCGCGTCCCGCCCCGGGCGTGAGGCCGGGGGCCTGGGTCCACCCGGAGGCCACCGTCCACCCGGAGGCCACGGTGATGCACGGCGCCTCCGTGGAGGCGGGGGCTCGCGTGGGCGCGCGGACGGTGCTGTACCCGGGCGCGTACGTGGGCGAGCAGGCCCAGGTGGGCGACGACTGCGTGCTGTACCCCAACGTGACGGTGCGCGAGCGCTGCATCATCGGCTCGCGCGTCATCCTCCACGCCTCGTGCGTGGTGGGCGCGGATGGCTTCGGCTTCGCCTTCAACCCGGAGGGCGAGGACGGGCCGGAGCACTACAAGATTCCGCAGGTGGGCATCGTCCGCGTCGAGGACGACGTCGAGGTGGGCGCGTGCACCTGCATCGACCGCGCGACCATCGGCGAGACGGTGGTGGGGCGGGGCACCAAGCTCGACAACCTGGTGCAGATCGCCCACAACGTCCGCGTCGGCCCGCTGGCGCTCATCTGCGCGCAGGCCGGCGTGTCCGGCTCCGCCGAGGTGGGCACGGGCGTGGTGCTGGCCGGGCAGGTGGGCGTGGTGGGCCACATCCGCGTGGGTGACCTGGCCAAGGTGGGCGCGCAGTCCGGGGTGGCGCACGACGTCCCGGACGGAGAGGTGTACAGCGGCTCGCCGGCCGTCCCTCACAAGGAATGGCTTCGCGCGAGTGCCGCCCTGGGGCAGATGGCCGATCTGCTCAAGGAAATGCGGGCCCTCCGCCGCAGGGTGGAGACGCTCGAGAAGGAGATGGGGGAGTGATGGACATCGGAGATATCCAGAACCTGCTGCCTCACCGCTACCCGTTCCTCCTGGTGGACCGGGTGGTGGAGATCATCCCCGGGCAGAAGCTGACGGCCTACAAGAACGTCACCATCAACGAGGACTTCTTCAACGGGCACTTTCCCGGCCACCCGGTGATGCCCGGGGTGCTCATCCTCGAGGCGCTCGCCCAGGCCTCGGCCATCCTCGCGTACAAGAGCGAGAACATGGACCCCTCCCAGAAGGTGACCTACCTGATGGGCGTGGACGGGGCGCGGTTCCGCAAGCCGGTGCTGCCCGGAGACCGGCTCCAGCTGGGCATCGAGGTGCTGCGGCACAAGGGTTCCGTGTGGAAGACGAAGGGCACGGCGACCGTGGACGGCGTGAAGGTCGCCGAGGGCGAGTTCCTGGCGACGGTGGTCGACAAGGACGCCGACGCGGAAGAGGGCGCGGCCTCCTGACCCCGGGCTCGCGAGGCAAGAGGAGACGAGACGACATGGCTCAGGTTCATCCCACCGCGGTAATCCACCCCGATGCCCGTCTGCACGAGACGGTCGAAGTGGGGCCCTATTCGGTCATCGGTCCGAAGGTGACGATTGGCGAGGGCACGCGCGTGGGCCCTCACGTCGTCATCGAGGGGCGCACGACGATTGGCGCGCGCAACCGCATCTTCCAGTTCGCCGCGCTCGGCGGGGACCCGCAGGACCTCAAGTACAAGGGCGAGGACACCCAGCTCGTCATCGGCGACGACAACCAGATCCGCGAGTTCGTCACGCTCCACATCGGCACCGCCGGTGGCGGCGGCGTCACCCGCGTGGGCAACGGCACGCTGCTGATGGCCAACTGCCACGTGGCGCACGACTGCGTGGTGGGTGACGGCTGCCGCATCGGCAACGGGTCAGCGCTGGCGGGCCACGTGACGATGGAGGACCACGTCATCATCAGCGGCCTGGCGGCCGTGCACCAGTTCACCCGCCTGGGCAAGCACGCCTTCATCGCCGGCGGCGCCATGGTGACCATGGACATCCCGCCCTACGCCACCGCGCAGGGCGACCGGGCGGAGCTGGTGGGGCTCAACTCCGTGGGCCTGGAGCGCAGCGGCTTCTCCAAGGAGCAGATCGAGCGCATCAAGGAGGCCCACCGCATCCTGTTCCGCTCCAAGCTGCCCCTGCAGGAGGCGCTGGCGCGGCTGCGCGCGGAGCTGGCCGGCCAGCCCGAAATCGACCACCTCATCGACTTCGTCATGCAGAGCAAGCGCGGCCTGACGCGCTGACCTTGCTCATGGAAGGCGCGTCGGCGGTGGAGCGCATCGGTCTCATCGCGGGCAACGGCCAGCTGCCCTTCCTCTTCGCCCGCGCCGCGCGGGCGCGGGGGCTGGAGGTGGTGGCCGTGGCCCACCGGGGAGAGACGGACCCGGCGCTGGCCTCGGAGGTCGCCTCGCTCACCTGGGTGCGGGTGGGGCAGGTCGACAGCATCCAGAAGGCCTTCCGCGCCGCGGGCGTGAAGCAGGCGGCCATGGCGGGCGGCATCGGCCGCGTGCGCGCCTTGAAGGAGGCCCGGCCGGACCTGGGCACGGTGCGGGTCATCTCGCGCCTGCGCAGCTTCCGGGACGACGCGCTCCTGCGCGCGGTGGCCGCGGACTTCGAGGAGCGCGGCATCACCATCATCGCCCCCACGGACTTCCTGGGCGAGGTGCTGTGCCCAGAGGGGCACCTCGCCGGCCCCCGGCTGGACGCGACGCAGGAGAAGGACGTCGCGCTGGGCCGCGAGGTGGCCATCCTCCTGGGCCAGGCGGACGTGGGGCAGACGGTGGTGGTGCACAACGGCCACGTGCTCGCGCTGGAGGCCGTGGAGGGCACCGACGAGGCCATCCGCCGGGGCGGCAAGCTGGGCGGCGCGGGCGCGGTGGTGGTGAAGCGCTGCAAGCCCCAGCAGGACCTGCGCTTCGACCTGCCCGCCGCGGGCCCCCGCACGCTCGAGGTGATGCGCGAGGTGGGCGCGAAGGTGCTGGCCCTGGAGGTCGGCCGCACGGTGCTGCTCGACGCCCCGGAGTTGTTCCGCGCCGCGGAGTCCCTGGGCATCAGCCTCGTCGGCGTGCGCTGACCCGCGGCGCGCGGCGGGGATTCCGGCGCGGGGACGCCTCGTCCCCCCGGCTGCTCCCGGGCGCCACGGCGGCGCGGCCGGATTCCCCACACCCGCGCGACGTCCCGCTGGGGAACCATTTCCCACGCCCGGAGCACCGTCCTACCCTGTCGCGGAGGAATCCACCCACGCGGGCCGCTGTTCCCTCGCGCCCCGCGACGCCGGAGGTCGACGCCGCGCCATGACTCATCGACTGCTGCTGCTGTGTCTCGCCCTCGCGGCGCCACTGCCCGCGTTCGCGGACGCCATCCGGGTGTCCCTCGAGGGCCGGGCCGCGCTGGGAGAGAATCTCCCGGCATTGCTCGTGCACATCGAGGAGCCCATCGCCGGCTTCGAGGTGAAGTTGAAGCGAGGGGACGGGAAGGTGGTCGAGGTGAAGGGCGGGGGGAAGCCGGGCATCACCCGGCGCATCGAACTGGAGCAGCCGGAGGGACGCTTCCACTACGAAGGGGAGCTCGTCGTCCGCTTCCCCAACGCGGAGTCCGGTTCTCTTCCCCTGTCCTTCGACACGGAGCTGTACGGCGCGCTGTCGCTGGAGGTCCGGCCGGAGGACGTGGACGTCGAGGGGCGCACGCTCCGCTTCCGGCTCTCGCGTCCGGCGGGGCGCGTGGAGCTGACGGTGCTGATGGACACCGGGAAGAAGGCGTTCGAGGGCGAGGTGCCCTTCAAGGGGGAGCCCGCGGGGACGCCCCTCCCGTTGGGCTGGCCTGCCGCCGAGGGCCGGGTGATGAAGATCACCCTGCGGGCCTTCGACACGTCGGACTTCTACACGGGCGTGGACCTCTTTCCCTGGCGCGTGGACATTCCGCACGAGGAGGTGGGGTTCGCATCCGGACGCTCGGACATTCCCGCCGCGGAGCGCGGCAAGCTGGACCGCAGCCACGCGTTGATCGCGGAGGCCCTGGCGAAATACGGCCGGTTCGCGGCGGTTCGCCTCTACGTGCTGGGACACACGGACACGGTGGGCGCCACGGCGGACAACCGGAAGCTGTCGCTCGAGCGCGCGCGCAGCATCGCCTCGGCGTTCCGCAAGCGCGGGCTGAAGGTGCCCATCTTCTACGAGGGCTTCGGCGAGGAATCCCCGCTGGTGCCGACGCCGGACGAGACGGCGGAGGCCGCCAACCGCCGGGCCGAATACATCATCGCGGTGGAGGACCCTGTCTTGAAGCAGGCGCCCTTCGCTCCGCGGTGGAGGAAGTTGTAGCGAGGAAGCGAGTTGCGAGGAGGCGAAGGGATGAAGCGATTCCAACGGCTGGCCTGGGGCGCGATGAGCGTGGCGCTCCTGGCCGGGGCGGGCTGCGCCCACAAGGCGCCGCTCGCGGTGCGGCGGGAGAGGGAGGCACAGAAGTGCGCGCTGGTTCAGTCCGTCCTACGGGAGCCGGCGCCAGCGAAGGTGGTGGGGGAGATCGCCGCGCAGGGACGCGAGGAGCCCACGCCCGTGAGGGTCTACGTGCGCAGGCCCGAGCAGTCGATGTTGGAGCGCTTCTTCGAGGGGGACGAGCCGCACTGCGGTGACGCCACCTTCAAGGTGGTGCAGGAGAGCGTCCTCGACGCCGTGGTGGTGTACCTGCAGGAGGTGCGGGACGGCTACGCGTACGACGCGCACCGCTCCGGACCGGACGAGCTCACCCTGGAGAGCAAGCCCCAGGGACGTCTGAGACGCGCCGGCCCCGCCTGGGTCGCGGCCAACTGACACACGCAGGGCGCGCTAGCGCAGCAGCTCCTTCGCGCCATCCGCGATGAACTGCACGGCGATGGCCGCGAGGATGAGGCCCATGACGCGCTCGACGATGGCGACGCCGGACTGGCGCAGCACGCGCTGCACCAGCCCCGAGGCGCGGAGGATGAGGTAGCTCAACACGAAGGTGATGACGATGGCCGCCAGCACCGGCAGGGTGGCCGTCAGCGTCGTGTCCCGCGCCATGAGCACCATCGCGGTGGCGATGGCGCCCGGACCGGACAGCAGGGGGATGGCCAGCGGGACGATGGCCACGTCCTCCTTCACCACGCCCTCCTGCTCCTCGTTGGGTGTGGTGCGCGTCTCGGACGGGCGCGCGCGGAGCATGTCCAGCGAGGTGATGAGCAGCAGGATGCCGCCGGCCACGCGGAAGGCGCCCAGCGACACACTGAACACCTTGAAGATGATGGTGCCGAACAGGGCGAAGAAGGTCATCAGCCCGCACGCCACCAGACACGCGCGCATCGCCGTGCGGCGGATCTTCTCCGGCGAGTCCCCGGCCGTCATCGCCAGGAACAACGGCACCACGCCGATGGGGTCCACCACGAAGAAGACCGCGGGCAGCGCGACCAGGAAATGGGTCAGGTAGGCCTTCATCACCGCACGCCCTTCCCGGCTACACCGTCAGGCGCAGCTTCCACACCATGGTGAGCGCCTCGGCGAAGATCTTCTTGCTCATCTTCGAGTGCCCCACGCGGCGGTCCTCGAAGATGATGGGCACCTCCCGCACGGTGAAGCCGTGCTTGAGCGTGCGGTAGGTGAGTTCGATCTGGAACGAGTACCCGGAGCTCTGGACGGAATCCAGGTCGATGGTCTCCAGCACCCGCCGGTGGAAGCACTTGAAGCCGCCGGTGAGGTCCCGGATGCCCACGCCCAGGATGGTGCGGGCGTAGAGGCTGCCGCCGCGGCTGAGCAGCTGCCGGCCGATTCCCCAGTTCACCGTGCCGCCGCCGGTGACGTAGCGCGAGCCGAGCACCAGGTCCGCGCCGGCCTCCGCCGCGTCGAGCAGGCCCGGCAGGTAGCGCGGATCATGACTGAAGTCCGCGTCCATCTCGATGACGTAGGTGTAGCCCTCCGCCAGCGCCCAGCGGAACGCGGCGAGGTAGGCGCGGCCCAGGCCCTCCTTCTTCTCGCGGTGGAGCACCCGGACCCGCGAGTCCTTCGCCGCGAGGGTGTCCGCGATCTGCCCGGTACCGTCGGGCGAGTTGTCGTCCACGACGAGGATGTCGACGCGGGGATCGGCTTGGAGCACCGCGAGGGTGATCGCCTCGATGTTCTCCCGCTCGTTGTAGGTGGGGATGCAGACCAGCGCACGGTTCATGGCGGGGCCGACATACCCTAAACGGAGCGCGGGGGCAGTAGCTCCATGACGGACTCCGCGGCCCGGTGGGCGGCCCCCGGCTCGCCCAGTCGTCCGCGCACCTCGGCCAGCCCGCGCATCATCTCCTCCCGGGGGGCGCCGGGAACCCAGACCCGGCGGACCTCGTCGGCGATGCGCTCGGGCGTCATCTCGCCCTGGAGCAGCTCCGGCACGACGCGCCGGCCCGCCAGCAGGTTGATGAGGGAGACGAAGGCCACCTTGAGCATCAGCCGCCCCACCCAGTACGAGATGAGCGACACCCGGTAGATGACCACCAGGGGGCGCTGCATCAGGCCGGCTTCCAGCACGGCTGTACCCGAGGCCACCACCGCCGCGTCGCTGGCGCCCACGACCTCCGGGGCGTGTCCGTCCACCAGCACGGGCGTCAGGCCGCTACCCTCGAAGCGGGCGACGACCTCCTGGCGGGGGATGGTGGGGGCGACGGGGACCACGACCTGGAGGCCGGGGCGCTCGGCGGCGAGCCGCTTCGCCGCGTCCACCATCGTCGGCAGCAGCCTGCGGATTTCACTCATGCGGCTGCCCGGCAGCAGCGCGAGCGTGGGGGCGTCCTGGGAGAGCCCGAGCCGCTCGCGGAAGGCCAGGGCGGTGTCCGGCGTGGGGACCTGCTCCACCACGGGGCTGCCCACATAGCGGGCGCTGACCCCCGCCTCCCGGTAGAAGTCCTCCTCGAAGGGGAGGATGCACAACATCCGGTCCACCAGCCGCTTGATGGTGCGCACCCGGCCCCGGCGCCAGGCCCAGATCATCGGGGAGATGTAGTAGGCGACGGGGACGCCCTGGGCCTTGAGCTTCTCGGCCAGCCGGAGGTTGAAGTCCGGGATGTCCACGAGGATGGCCACGTCCGGCCGGCGCTCGGCGGCGGCGCGGGCCAGGCCCTTCATGATTTGGAGGATCCGCGGAATGCGGGGGAGGACCTCGGTGATGCCCATGACGGACACCTCGCGGGCGTCGAAGAGCAGCTCCACGCCCCGGGCGGCCAGGCGGGAGCCGCCCATGCCGAAGAAGGTGAGGTCGGGGCGCCGGGCCTGGAGCGCGGCGACGAGCTCGGCGGCGTGGGCGTCGCCGGAGGCTTCTCCGGCGACGACGAGGATGCGGGGAGGAGGCGTCATGTGAGGGGGGCGCATCGTACCCTGATGCGCGACCGGATGAAGGTGTAGACTGCGCCACCCTTGAAGACGCTTCTGCTCGCCGAGAGCCATCCTCCCACGCTCGAACACCTGACGGGCCTGCTCTCCCAGGCCGGGTATTCCGTGCGCGCGGTGAATGACCCCGTCGCAGTGCTCGAGCATTTCGCGGCGGACAATCCGGATGTGATGGTGTTGTCGGTGGACCTGCCTCGCGTGGATGGGGCGCACGTGGTGCACCTCATCCGAGGGCACAGCCAGGGTGGGCGGGTGCCCATCGTCGCCATCGACAAGGGGCACCTGGGGCGCGCGCGCGGCGTGGGCTCCGTGCTGGACCTGAAGGTCAACGCGTACGTGGCGGACCCGCTCAAGCCTGGCGAGCTGGTGCCCAAGCTGGAGTCGCTGGTGCGCGCGGCGCAGGCCGTCCCGCTCACGGGGCTGGCGGCCACGCTGTCGCGTCCGGCGGTGAACAGTGGCGACCTGAAGGGCTACCCGTTGCCTGGCCTGTTGCACTCCATCCACCGGCTGCGCAGGGACGGCGTGCTGGTGGCGGCGCACCGGGGCCTGAGCCGGCGGGTGTACTTCCTGCGCGGTGGTCCGGTGAGCTTCGACTCGACCAGCAAGGACGACGCGCTGCCGCGCTTCCTGGTGGACCGGAAGGTGCTCACGCAGCCGCAGGCGGAGCGGGTGGTGGAGGCGTTGGGGTCCGGGCTGCGCATCGGCGCGGCGCTGGCGGACGCGGGCGTGGAGGCGGCGGGCGAGGAGCTGTCGCAGCTGTTGCGCGACTACACGCGCGACCGGCTGTCGCGCGTGCTGGGCATGCGCGAGGGCCGCTACGCCTTCTATTCGGGCGACGAGTTCACGAAGGAGGTCGCGTCGGTGGACCTCCCGCCGCTGGCGCAGGTGCTGGAGGGCGCGCGGCGGTGCTTCCCGTTGAAGGTGATGGCGGCGGCGCTGCGCGCGCACATGGCCGAGTACCCGGTGCGCTCGCCGGAGTTCGGCCGGGACCTGCCCGCGATGGCGCTGGACACGGACGACATCAAGATCGCCATGCAGGTCAACGGTCGCATCGTGCTGAAGGAGCTGCTGGCGCACGGCCGGGGTGAGCTGCGCGCGGCGTATTCGCTCCTGTGGTTCCTGAAGCTGACGGGCGGGGTGACCTTCTCCCCGACGCCGGTGGCGACGGGGGCGGACGTGTTGTCGACGGCGGTGGTGCCGGACCGCATCGGCCCGCGCAAGCGCAAGTCGCTGCCGGCGGAGACAGCGGCGTCGCTGCGCGAGGAGGCGGTGCGCATCATCACCCGCAGCTACTTCGGCAGCCTGGGGCTGGACATCACCGCGGACGCGGAGTCGGTGGAGCGCGCGTACCACGAGACGGCGATGCGCTTCCATCCGGACACCTACGCCGAGTTCGACATCTACGACCTGAAGGACCTGCTGGAGTCGGTGCAGGAGAAGCTGTCGGCGTCGTACCGGGTGCTGAGCGTGGAGGAGAAGCGCAAGGCGTACCTCCAGTACCTGTTCAGCAAGCTGGACGTGGGGCGCAACACGGCGGTGGTGGTGGACGCGGAGATCGCGCTCCGCCGGGGCGAGGCGGCGCTCAAGCGACGCGACTTCGTGTCGGCGCAGACCGCGTTCGAGGAGGCGGTGAACCTCAACTCGAGGGAGCCGGAGTACTACTCGTTCCTGGCCTGGGCGACGTACCAGGCGGCCTCCGGGCCGCTCGTGCAGCGGGCGCAGAAGGCGCAAAAAGTCTTGAAGAAGGCGCTGTCGCTGGGGCCGTATGTGGAGCGGCTGCACATCATCGCGGCCATCATCGACATGGACCTGGGTGACGCGCCGCTGGCGCGCAAGAAGCTGCTGAAGGTGCTGGAGTACAACCCGTACTCCCAGCTCGCCAAGGCGGCGTTGCGCAAGGTGGGGCGGTAAGCGGATGCATCAGACTCTGTGGCGACTGTTGCGCTATGCGCGTCCGCACGTGCCGGTGCTCGTGCTGGCCTTCGTGTGCATGGCCCTGGTGGGGCTGGCGACGGGGGCCTATGCGTACCTCACGGGGCCGGCGCTGCGCTTCCTGCTGTCGGGCGGGGACGAGGGCTTCGCCAGCGCGCAGCGGGTGCCGTGGCTGGCGGACCTGCCTCGGGACGCCGCGCTGTGGGGCTTCCCCCTGGTGATGGTCGTCGTCGGCGCGGTGAAGGGCGTGGGCTACCTGGGGCAGTTCTACTTCATGGGCCTGTTCGCGCAGCGGGTGGTGAAGGACCTGCGGCGGGACGTCTTCGTGAAGCTCACGTCGCTGTCGCCCGCGCAGCTGTCGCGCGAGCGTCAGGGCGACCTGCTCAGCCGCTTCTCCGGGGACGTCACGGCGGTGGAGATGGCGGCCATGTACACGGTGGGTTCGTACCTGCGCGACAGCCTCCAGGTGCTCATCCTCGCGGGCGTGGCGCTGTCGATGAGCCCGCTGCTGGGCGGGCTGATGCTGCTGGTGATTCCGCTGGCGGCGCTCCCGGCGTCCAGGCTGACGCGCAAGGTGCTGAAGGGCACGCGCGAGGGCCAGACGCAGCTGGGGCACCTGGCGGGGCAGCTCCACGAGGGGCTGGGGGGCTTGAGGACCATCCAGGCCTTCAACGGACAGGAGGCGGAGCTGGCGCGCTTCGCGTCGCACGCGAAGGCGCACGAGGACGCGGTGGTGGGCGCGGCGTGGGCGCGGGGCGCGGTGCCGGGGCTGATGGAGGTGCTCGCGGCGGCGGCGCTCGCCGGGGCGCTGGCGTACGCGGCGAGCGCGAAGCTGATGCCGCCCGAGGCGCTGTTGTCGCTGCTGACGGCGGTCATCCTCGTGTACCAGCCGGTGAAGGACCTGGGGCGCGTGACGCAGTTCGCGGTCCAGGCGGGCGCGGCGGGGGAGCGGCTCTTCGCGCTGCTCGACCTGCGGCATCCGGTGGCGGACGCGCCGGACGCGGTGGCGGCGCCGCCCGTCGAACGCTCCATCGCGCTGGAGGACGTGCGCTTCTCGTATGGCGACCGCAGGGCGCTGGACGGCGTGTCCCTGGAGTTGAAGGCGGGGCAGGTGACGGCGCTCGTCGGCGGCAGCGGGGGTGGCAAGAGCACGGTGACGACGTTGTTGCTGCGCTTCGACCGGCCCCAGGAGGGACGGCTGCGGCTGGATGGCGTGGACGCGGACCGGTACACGGCGGCGAGTGTCCGCGAGCAGTTCGCGCTGGTGACGCAGGAGCCGCTGTTGTTCCAGGGCACGGTGCTGGACAACCTGCGCTACGCGCGTCCGGACGCCACGCGGGAGGAGGTCGAGGCGGCGGCGCGGGTGGCGAACGCGGACGGCTTCATCCGCGCGCTGCCGCGGGGCTACGACACGCGCATCGGCGAGCGGGGCGTGACGCTGAGCGGTGGACAGCGTCAGCGGCTGTGCATCGCGCGGGCGGTGCTCGCGCGGGCGCGGGTGCTGGTGTTGGACGAGGCGACGAGCAGCCTCGACCCGGAGAGCGAGCGCGAGGTGCAGGCGGCGCTGGCGGCGGTCCTCCCGGGGCGCACCGCGCTCGTCATCGCGCATCGCTTGTCCACCGTGGTGAACGCGGACGTGCTGCACGTGATGGAGGCGGGCCGGTCGGTCGAGCACGGCACGCACGCCGAGCTGCTCCAGGCCGGCGGCCGCTACGCCGCGCTCTGGCGGATGCAGACGGAAGGGCCGGCCGAGCGGGGCGTGGCGTGAGCCCGGTGCGGCTCGCGCGCGTGCGAGGACCCGGCGGCGCGCGAGGTGTCGCGTGACGCGCCTCCGGCTCCTCCTGGCCAAGCTGGCTCGCGCGGTGGCGGGCCTGGTGCTGCTGGTGCTCGGGCTCGCGGGGTTCTTCGCGTTGCCCGCCTCGTTCGTGAGCTACCCCGTGGTGCCCGCGGCGGAGCGTGTCCCGCCTCGCTGGGCGAAGGGGGCCTTCCACGTCCACACCACGCGCTCGGACGGGCGGGGCTCGCCCCGGGACGTGGCCCGCGCGGCGAGGGCGGCGGGGCTCGACTTCGTCGTGTTGACGGACCACAACGACTTCACGCCGCCGGCGCCCGCGTGGGTGGACGGAGTGCTGCTGGTCCCCGGAGTGGAGGTGTCCACCTCGGCGGGGCACCTGGTCGCCTTCGGGATGGAGCGTCCGCTGCGAGACGTCTCGAAGTGGATGCCTCCCGGGGACGCGGTCCGGGCGGTGGCGGACGCGGGAGGCACGGCCGTCCTCGCGCACCCCGTGCAGCGTCGAAACCCCTGGACGGACGCCCCGAGCGCGTCGGAGGCCCCGGGCTTCGAGCTGTACTCGGCGGACACCTTCTTCCGACATGCGACGAGCCATCCCGTCAGCCGGCTCCTGCCCGCCGTGGGCGCGTACCTCGCCCAGCCGGTGCATGGGGTGATGCTGCTGGTTGCGCCCGAGCCCGGGCCCGGGGACCACTTCCTGGGGCTGTCCCAGCAGCGTCCGCGCCTCTCCTTCTGCGCGCATGACGCCCACGGGCTGCCCTCGTACGAGAGCGTCTTCCAGGCGATGGCCACCTACCTGCCACCGGAGGAGGTCCCCTTGCCCCTGCCCGAGGACGCCGGGGCGGCGGCGGCGCTCGTGACGAAGGCGCTCGCGGGGGGCCGGGGGCTGTGTGCGTTCCGGGCGTTGGGCGAGCCCGAGGGCTTCGTCCTGGAGGGCGTGACGGCCGAGCGGCGCGAGGCTCGGGTGGGAGACGTGTTGAAGGTCCGTCTGCCCGGTCGCCCGGAGCCGGGGACGGTCCGGGTGGAGGTGTGGGGGAGCGGGAGGCTCGGGCCGGATGGCGAGTCCGTGGAGCTGACGGGCGAGGGCGTGGCGCGGGTGGAGGTGTGGGCGAAGGGGCCCGGGCGCTTCTTCGGTTCGGAGTGGCGGCCGTGGATCGTCCCGGGGCCCGTGCGCGTGCTGCCCCGAGGCCCGGGCATCTGATAGAGGGCCGGGAGCCGCCCATGCGCCTCCTGTACATCCTCGCCACCTACCTGCTCTTCCCGCTGCTGCTGCCGGTGCTCTGTCTGCATCGCAAGACGCGTCACGGGTTGAAGCAGCGGCTGGGGTTCTACGCGCCGGGGGACCTGCCTCCGCGCGGCGATGGCCCGGTGCTCTGGCTCCATGGCGCGAGCGCGGGGGACCTGCTCGCGCTGGCGCCCATGTTCGCCCCCCTGCGCGCGCGCTTCCCCGGCTGCCAGCTCATCGTCTCCACGATGACGGACAGCGGCCATGAGATGGCGCGGGGACGGTTGGCGAAGGACATCGACGGGGTGGTGTACGTCCCCTACGACTTGTGGGGCGCGACGCGCCGGGCGGTGAAGGCACTGCGTCCGGACCTGCTGGTGCTCGAGTACACCGAGGTGTGGCCCAACCTCATCCGCGCGGCGAAGCGGAGTCACGCGCGCGTGGTGATGACGAATGGCCGCTTCTCTCCCGCCAACGTGGGCAGGTACCGCTGGCTGTTCCGGCTCATCGGCAATCCGCTGGAGGACTTCGACCTCCTGCTGATGCGCGAGGAGGGCGAGGCCGAGCGGGCTCGCGAGCTGGGGGCGAGAGCGGACTGGGTGAAGGTGACGGGCAACACGAAGTTCGACGCGCTGGCCTCGGGCGCGACGAGCGACGACGAGGTGTTGCGCGGAGCGCTCGGGTTGGCGCCCGGCGAGCGGGTGTGGATCGCCGGCAGCACGCACGAGGGCGAGGAGGAGCTGCTGTTCGGCGTGTACCGGAGGTTGCTCGCGCGGTGGCCGGACCTGCGGCTCGTGGTGGCGCCGCGCTACGTGGACCGTGCGCCGCGCATCGTCGCGCTGGCGCGGGAGGCGGGCCTGGAGGTGGGCCTGCGCTCGACGGGGGGTGGGGCGCGGACGCGGGTGGTGGTGCTGGACACGATTGGCGAGCTGTCGCGCGCGTACCGCCTGGGGACGGTGGTGTTCGTGGGGGGCTCGTTCACGAAGCGCGGTGGCCAGAACATCCTGGAGCCCGCGGGGCAGGGCAGGCCGGTGTTGTACGGACCGCACATGGACAACTTCCGGGACAGCGTGGCGCTGCTGACGGGGCAGGGCGGGGTGCAGGTCGCGGACGCGGAGGCGTTGCATGCGCGGCTGGAGGAGCTGCTCGCGGACCCGGAGCGGCTCGAGGCGCTGGGAAGCCAGGCCCTGGCGACGGTGCGCCGCATCTCCGGCGCGAGCGAGAGGAACGCGGAAGCCATGACGACGCTCTTTCCCCACGGGAGGGTCGAACCGCGATGACGCTCATCGTCCACCCGCACTTCCACAAGCGGTACACGGGGGTGACGCGCCACGTGGAGACGGTGGTGCCGGCGCTCGTGAAGGGGTCGAACTCGGAGACCCGGGTCATCGGCTCGGGGCTCAGCGACGGCCTGCCGCGAATCACCTGGCCGGAGCTGCTGCGCCGCGCGCGCAGCGAGCCCGTGGTGTGGCACGCGCACCGGAACAACGAGCTGTTGGCGGGGCTGATGCTGAAGCTGCTGGGGCGGAACGTGCGGCTGGTGTTCACCCGGCACACGTCGATGGTCCCGAGCGGCTTCACCCGGCTGCTGGCGCGGAGCGCGGACGCGCTGGTGTCGCTGACCAGGCAGGTCGCGGAGGCGTTCGCGCTGCCGTCGACCATCATCTCGCACGGGGTCGACCTGGCGCGCTTCCACCCCCCGGAGGACCGGGACGAGGCGTGGGCGCGGTTGGGGCAGGGGGGACGCTTCGGCGTGGGCGTCATCGGCCGCGTGCGCAAGGAGAAGGGGCAGGGGGACTTCATCGAGGCCGTGCGTCCCCTGGTGTCGTCCTATCCGGACTGGCAGGCGGTGCTGGTGGGGCTGGCGAAGGGGCCGGACCTGGACTGGGTGAACGGCCTGCGTTCGGGCATCGAGGGGCGGGTGTCGCTCGCGGGCGAGCAGTCCGTCATCGAGCCCTGGTACCGGGGGCTCACCATCCTCGTGCACCCGTCCTATTCGGAGGGGTATTCGCTGGTGCACGTGGAGGCGATGGCCTCCGGGTGCTGCGTGGTGGCGTCGAAGCTGCCGTACCTGGACACGCTCATCGAGGATGGGCGCACGGGGTTCTTCTTCGAGCCCGGGGACGTGAAGGCGCTGCGGGAGCTGCTGGACATGCTGATGCGGGAGCCGGAGCGGGCGCGGCAGGTGGGGCGCAACGCGGCGGAGGAGGCTCGGCGCCGGTGTGGCGTGGAGCACGAGGCGCACGCCCTCGATGACCTGTACCGCATGTTGCTGGGGCGGTGAGCGCATGCGCATCCTGCACCTGCTGGCGAGCCCGTTCTTCAGTGGCCCCGCGGAGAACCTCGCGTTGCTCGCGTTGGCGCAGCGCGAGGCCGGGCACGAGGTGACGGTGGCGGTGGACCGGCGTCGCCGGGACATCCCCGCGGAGGAGCCCGCGGTGCCGCGCTTGCGCGAGCTGGGCTTGCTCGATGAGGAGGGCCTGGAGCTGTCCGTCAAATCCCCGCCGTGGAGCCTGTGGCGGGACTGGCGGCGATTGAAGGCGCGGGCCGTGGACGTGGTGCATTCGCACTTCAGCCACGACCACCTGCTGGCGAGGTGGGGGCGGCCCGAGGGGGCGGTGCTCGTTCGTTCGTTGCATGCGCCGCGTTCGTTGCGCTCCTCGCTTCCCGCGGCGGATGCCTACACGGTGCCGGCGAGCAGCTTGCTGCCTCGCATGCGGGAGCTGGGACGGGTGGCGCGGGTGCTGCCGGCGCTGGTGGATGCGCGCTTCCATCCCGCGAAGGACAAGCAGGCGCTGCGTCGCGAGCTGGGCCTCGAGGGGACGCCGGTGGTGGGGATGGTCTCCACGTTCCAGCCCTCGCGCAGGCACGCCGTGGGCGTGGAGGCGTTCGCGCTCTACCGGAAGGCGCGTGCGGACGCGCGGCTCGTCCTCGTGGGAGATGGGGGCCTCGTCGCGAGGACGCAGCAGCACGTCGAGGCATTGGGCCTGTCACCGTGGGTCACCTTCGCGGGGTATCGCCAGGGAGACGACTTCGCGCGGTGGCTGAGCGCCTTGGACGAGGTCTGGCTCCTGGGCCTGGGGAACGACTGGAGCGCGAGGGCCGCCGCGCAGGCGCGGGCCTGTGGTGTCCGGGTGGTGGCCGTCGACGAAGGGGCGCTCCCGGACCTGGCCGACGCGAGGGTCTCCGAGCCCACGCCCGAGGCCGTGGCGCGCGCGGCGCTCTCCGGGGAGCGCTCTCCGGTCGAACATCCCTCCAACGCGCGCATCGCGGAGGACATCCTGGCCCTGTACACGCGGGCGAGGAGCCCGGAGGGCCGATGAGTTCGTTCGAGGGCTGCGTCGACGTCAGTGGGGCCGCATGGGGGCGTGAGGCGGCGCTGCAACGACTCGTCCCGATGGGGAGGCGTCGGGCATGAGCACGCCCGCCCCCGAGGCGCCGACAGCCATCGAGCGGGTCTTCTATCCCCCCATGCCCGAGCGTTGGGGATGGCGCGCCCTGCTGTCACCGCTCACGGTGGTCTCGTGGGCCTATGCGTCGGCGGTCCGGTTGCGCGGGGCGCTCTACGACTGGGGGATGCTCCAGCCCGAGCGGGTCGAGGGGCTGCGGATCGTGTCCGTGGGCAACCTCAACGTGGGTGGCACGGGCAAGACGCCCGCGGTCCTGCACCTCGCGGACCTGCTCGTCCGCGAAGGGCGCAAGGTGGGCATCCTGACGCGAGGTTACGGGCGGCGGTCCCAGGAGCCGCTGACCTTCACGGGACAGGAGCCCCTGCCTTCGGTGGAGGAGGCGGGGGATGAGCCGCTCCTGCTCGCGCGGCGGTGTCCCTCCGTGCGCCTCTTCGTCGGCGCGGATCGGGTGAGCAGCGCGTACCGGGCGCGGGACGAGTTCGGCCTGGACACGGTGCTGCTCGACGACGGTTTCCAGCATCGGCGGTTGGCGCGAGACGAGGACCTCATCGTGTTGGACGAGGCGGTGGGGCTGGGCAATGGCCACATGCTGCCCAGGGGGCCGCTTCGCGAGCCCGCGTCGTCGCTGCGTCGGGCCACGTTGCTGTGGGTGCGCACCTCGACGTGGGCTGGAAGCGACGTGCCGGCGCTCGCCGCGACGCCGAGCCGGCTTCCGGCCGAAGGCGCCGGACTGCCCCGGGTCCTCACGCGCTATGGGCCCACCGCGTGGGTGGACCCGTCGGGAGGAGTGCTGCCTCCCGAGGCCTTGAAGGGGCAGCGGGTGCTCGCCCTGGCGGGGCTTGCCCGGCCGGGGGGCTTCCTGAAGACGTTGACGTCGCTCGGCGTGGAGGTGGAGGACGCCGCGCTCTTCGCGGACCACCATCGCTTCACGCAGGAGGAGCTCCGGGACGTGGCGGCGCGGGCGGCCCAGGGGGGCCTGCGGGTCGTGACGACGGAGAAGGACGCGGTGCGTCTACCTCCGGGGTTCGAGGCCTGGAGGGTGCGACTGGGGGTGGAGGTCCTGGAGGGGGAGGTCTGGCTGCGCAAGGCGCTCGGGCTGGCGGGCGTGCCTCACGGCTTGTGAGGCGACAGGCGCTGTGGGACAAACCGCGCCCATGGCCGCAGTCTCGCCCGTACGCCCATTGCCGATGCCCACCCGCCTGCCGCTCGCGTTCGCGCGCCGCAGGGTGCTCCTGGTGGGGGACCTCGTCGCCGACCACTACATCTACGGACAGACGGACCGCGTGAGCCGCGAGGCCCCCGTGCTCATCGTCCGCTACGAATCCGCCGAGGTGAAGCTCGGGGGCGGCGCCAACGTGGCGGCGAACGTGCGGGCGCTGTCGGGGCAGGTGACGGCGGTGGGGGCGCTCGGCGCGGACGAGATGGGCCGGGAGTTGAGGCGCCTCTTCGAGGAGTCCGGCGTCCGGCTGCACTGCGTGTCGGGGCGCGGCATCGAGACGGAGACGAAGACGCGCATCCTCGCTGGCGGGGTGAGCACCACGCGGCAGCAGATGTTGAGGTTGGACCGGGGGCAGAGGGCGGGGCTGGCGCCTCGCGTCCGCAAGGCCCTGGCCAGGCACGTGGAGGAGGCCGCGAGGGATGCCGACGCGGTGGTGGTGTCCGACTATGGCGCGGGCGTGCTCGGCGACGAGGTCCGCCAGGTCTTGAGGAAGCTGTCCGCGGACGGGCTGCCGGTCTGTGTCGACAGCCGATACGCGCTGGCGTCCTTCTCGGGGCTGACGGTGTGCAAGCCCAACGAGCCGGAGCTGGAGGCGCTCGCGGGGCATCCGGTGCGCTCGGAGGATGACCTGCTCGCGGCGGGCCATGCGGCGGTGCGGCGCCTGGGGTGTCGCGCGCTGCTCGTGACGCGGGGGCGCCATGGGATGGCGCTGTTCGACGCGGAGGGCGGCGTGGACCTCATCCCGGTGCACGGGGCCAAGGCTGCGGTGGACGTCACGGGGGCCGGTGACACGGTGATTGCGACCTTCGCGTTGTCCCTGGCGGCGGGAGCCTCGTTCGGCGAGGCGGCGCGGCTGGCGAACGTGGCCGGCTCGCTCGTCGTGCAGAAGCCGGGCACCGCGACCGTGTCCCGCGACGAATTGATGTCGGAGCTGCGGAGCACGCGATGAGCACCTTGGAGAAGATTCAGCCGCTCGTGAGTATCGTCGAGGCGCGGGAGCGCTGGCGGGCGGAGGGCCGCACGGTCGCGCTGGCCAATGGCGTCTTCGACCTGCTGCATGTCGGGCACGTCCGTTACCTGGAAGGGGCGCGGGCCCTGGCGGACGTGTTGGTCGTGGCGGTGAACTCGGACGCCTCGACGCGGGCGTACAAGGGCCCTGGGCGTCCGTACATCCCGGAGGCCGAGCGCGCGGAGCTCGTGGCCGCCCTCTCCTGCACGGACCGGGTGGTCGTCTTCGACGAGCCCAACGTGCGGGGCATCATCCGGGCGCTCAAGCCGGACGTGCATGTGAAGGGCACGGACTACACGCCCGACAGCATCCCCGAGGCGGACGAGGTCCGGGCCTACGGTGGGCGCACGGCGGTGTCGGGAGACCCGAAGGACCACAGCACCACGGACCTCGCGCGTCGCCTCGGCCGCGAGGGCGCGAAGTAGGCGATGTCGCGGTTGGATGCGACCTTGCTGGCGGTGCTGGGCTGTCCCGACTGCCACGGGCCGCTCGCGCAGCGCGAGGTCGCCTCGGGGACGGAGCTGTGCTGCGAGCCGTGCCTCGCCGCGTGGCCGGTGGAGGAGGGGGTTCCCCAGCTCCTCCCCGAGTCGAGGCGACCGCGAGGCATGGTCGCCCCCGGGTGAGCGGCGCGCCGACCGTGTGACGACGTCCCCCGAGGGGCGCCCCCCGGGAGGTCCCCGCGGTCCGTGGAGGGTTACCGGGCGAGCGCCGTCGCGAAGGCGCGAGCCTCCTCGGCGGCCCGCTCCTCCAGGCCCACACCCCCGGCGCCATCCACGAGCGACGTGAGGTCCACCATGCGGTGAGGCGCATAGGCATGGCCCCAGCGGGGCATGTCCATGCGGAGGAAGAACGCGAGCGTGGGGGCGCCCACGGACACCGACAGGTGCATGGGGCCCGTGTTGTTGCAGACGGTGAGGCCCGCGCTGCGCATCAGGGCGGCCAGCTCGTCCAGGTTCGTGGGAGGGGCGAACCGGGCGCCGGGGGCCTTCTCGACGACGGCGCGCGCGAGCGCCTCCTCACCCGGTCCCCAGGTGACGATGGGCGTGCGCCCGGCCTCGATGAGCGCCCGGGCCGCGGCGGCGAAGGCCTCCGGGGGGATTCGCCTGGGCCCGAGCCGACCACCGGGATTGATGACCGCGTGGGGCGTCGTCTCGGCCTCCTCGAGGATGGCGCGGAAGGTGTCCCGCACGTTGGGCTCGCGGAAGGAGAGCCCCTTGGACAGCGCGCCTCCCGTCACCGGGGAGAGGAGGTGGGTGCGCTGGAGCGCCTCGCTGCGGGTGTCCGTGAGGGCCGGGACGGAGACGGAGGTGAGATAGGAGACAGGCCAGACGCGGGGCCCCACGACGATGGCCCGAGGCCCCACGAGCCGGGACACGATCGCGCTCGTCACCGAGGGGACTTCCCAGTTGGCGCAGTCCACGACCAGGTCGTAGCCCTCCTTGCGCAGCGCGCGGATGCCGGGCGCGAGCACGCCCAGCCACAGGCGGCGGCGGTCGAACGCGATGACCGAATCCGCGTCCGGATGACCGGAGAGCACGCGCGCCACCTTCGCGTGGACCAGGACATGGACCTCCGGCGCGGGGTGGATGTGCTCCTTGAGCGTGCGCAGCAGGGGGGTGGTGAGGAGCGCCTCGCCCACGCGGTTGTCGGGCCGCACGAGCAGCACCTTCCGTGGGGTGGGGAGGGGACGACCAGGACGAAGCCGGCGACCCGGGCGCCAGAACAGGGCGGACGCCACGAGTGCCAGCACCAGCTTCGCCCACAATTCGAGCCGCTTGAGCCAGGACATCGCGGCGCGGACCCTACACAGAACTGGAAGGCGTGCAAGCACGTGGCTTGACCTGCGGGCGGAAAGCCCCTAGCAACCGCCCAATGCTGAAGAGCATGACCGGGTTTGGCGCGGGCCGCGCGCGCGTGGGCGACGAGGAAGTCTCCGTCGAGGTGCGCTCTCTCAACCACAAGTTCTGCGAGGTGAAGGCGCGGCTGCCTCGCGAGCTGGCTTCGCTGGAGCCGGCGCTGACGAAGCAGGTGAAGGACCGACTGGCTCGTGGCTCGGTGGAGCTGCTGGTGAAGCGCCAGGCGTCCACCGCCTCGGGGACGGTGCCCACCGTGGACCTGAACCTGGCGCGCGAGTACCTGCGCACCTTCCGGGACCTGGCGCGGGAGTTGGGGCTGCCGGAGGAGGTCTCCTGGGCGCAGATCGCCAACCAGCAGGGGGTCGTCCGCCTGGAGGAGAAGGGCGTGGACCTCGAGTCCGCGACGCCGGCGGTGATGACCGCGTTGGACCAGGCCCTCTCCGCGCTGGAGAAGATGCGGCTCGTCGAGGGCGAGGCCATCCGGGCGGACCTCGATGCGCGCATGAAGCTCCTGGAGGGCTGGAGCCGCGAGGTCGCGCAGCTGGCGCCCCGCGCCGTGCAGGAGTACCAGCAGCGGCTCACCGAGCGCGTGGCCGAACTGGCCCGGGGCGTCGCGGTGGACCCTCAGCGGCTGGCGCAGGAGGTGGCCCTCTTCGCCGAGCGCACGGACATCGCCGAGGAGGTGACGCGCCTGGCGAGTCACCTCGAGCAGTTCCGTGTCCTCATGGCCAGCAGCGAGCCCGCTGGCCGCCGAATGGATTTCCTCGT
This sequence comes from Myxococcus stipitatus, assembly GCF_021412625.1. Next base: position 235,849 of record NZ_JAKCFI010000013.1, read on the forward strand.
GCAGGAGATGCACCGCGAGGTGAACACGACCGGCTCCAAGAGCCAGCACGCGGACATCTCCGCGCGCGTGGTGTCGATGAAGGCCGAGGTCGAGCGCATCCGCGAACAGGTGCAGAACATCGAATGAGCGAACCCACCGTCCTTCAGCCCGGCCTGTTGCTCGTCCTCTCCGCCCCCTCGGGCGCGGGGAAGACCTCCCTCGCGAGGCGCCTCCTCAAGGAGACCCCTCAAGCGGACTTCTCCATCAGCGTCACCACGCGCCGGCCCCGGGGCCAGGAGCGCGATGGCGTGGACTACCACTTCGTCGACGTGGCCACCTTCCAGCAGAAGATCGAACGCGGCGAGTTCGTGGAGTGGGCGGAGGTCTACGGGCACTTCTACGGAAGCCCCCAGTCGACGGTGGACGGGGCCCGCGCGCGCCGGGGCGTCGCCATCTTCGACATCGACGTCCAGGGGGGCCAGGCCATCAAGCGCAAGCACCCGGACGCGGTCCTCATCTTCGTGCTGCCCCCCTCCATGGAGGAGTTGGAGCGGCGGCTGAGGGATCGGAAGACCGACTCGGACGAGACCATCCGCCGGCGGATGCTGGCCGCCCGCTCGGAAATCGAACGAGGCATCGCCGCCTACGACTACATCGTCGTGAACGACGACTTCGAGCGGGCCTTCGGTGAGCTGCGCTCGGTCGTGTCCGCCGAGCAGTGCCGCCGGGGACGGGTGGACCTGTCCCGGCTGAAGCTGGGCGTCGGCGGGTGACGCTCGGGGCATGAAGCGCCGGAGCTCCTTCGTGCTCCACGCTTCGGGGCGAGCCCGGCAAGGCCCGTGAGCGAGCGGGCAGGCGGGCGCGGCGGAAAGAACTTGGTGACAACAAGTTGACGTTCGCCGCGAGGCTCCATAAATGGTCGTCCAGGTCGCTGGGGCGAGCCGGTTGTCCACGGCACCCCGGTTCCCCCAAAGGGATTGACTCGGGAAGCGGCGGTGGTAGAAGCCGCGCCCCCGCCACCAAGCCCGGGCACTGGCCCGGAGGACTTGGAGGTGGGACGTAGGGACAAGACGGAATACGGCGGTCAACGAAGCGAGTTGACAGGAGATGCGGCGGTGGTAGAAGCCGCGCCCCCGACGAAGAAGTCCGGGCAGCAAGCGGGCGGGAGACGGCGGGGCGGTCAATGAAGCAGAGGTTGACAGGGAAGGCGGCGGGGAGTTAGAAGCCGCGCCCTCCCGGAAGCAACAGCGGAAGCCACTGGGCGGCGCTGGAGCGGACGGGAAGTCGAAAAGAAAAAAGCTGAAGCTGAGAGGTTGACAGCGGATGCGAAGATGAAATAGAAGAGGCGCCCCGCTGACGGCGAGAAGGAAGTTGAAAGCGGAAGCGAGAGTAGCAGAAGGTCGCGGCTGAAACAAGCGACTCGGTCTTTGAAAACCAAATAGCAAGCCCAAGAAGAAGAAGGATTGCGGAAACCGCAGTCAATTTCTTGAAACGAAGCCAGCCAGGGAGCGCTGAGAAGCGCATACCAGCAGCT